>CAYZUR010000195.1:0-4314 GCA_964481535.1 uncultured Spirochaetaceae bacterium
ACCATGGCCATAAATTCTACTAAATACTTTTTCTGTAATGTTTTCCATATACTATTATCATATAACGTTGTCAGAAATATGTATACTAATATCTGACATGATAAGTAGTTTTCTGCTAGTAGGTGTAGGATAAACCCGAGTTTAGTATTGGAACAAATAAAAACTCCCTACATTGTAAGGAGTTTCTTTGGGCCCAGAAGGACTTGAACCTATTAGCAATGAGATTATGAGACGTGCCAAGTTTTATTAATTATGTTTCAAAATGTAACTAATTACTTATGCATTAAATGTATTTGAAACAAATTATTACTTATTTAGTTTTCTTTATATTCGTATCTTGGTATTGTGTTTGGTAGATTATACTTTCCGTTTACTGAAATGGTTGTATGTCCACTATGAGTTTTTATTTAAATGAACACCAATATATAGAAGATTGACGGTTAGGTAAGTTGACAAATGTTGACAAGCTGATTACAATAATAAACTATGAACGAAAGAAAGTTGAATATTGATAATATCCGCACCTCAATGGAAAAACTAGGTCTTACCCAAACGGATTTATCGACTAAAGTCCAAGTATCAAAAGAGGCTGTTTCAAAATGGCTCAAAGGTGAAAAATTTCCTCGACCTTTAAAACTCCTTGAATTATCAAAACAGTTAAAATTGTCCTTTCATGATTTAGTTGTGCAAGAATATAGCAACATACCAATAGTTGCATTTAGGACAAATAAGAACAAAAAAATCACTAAAGAGCTAGAATCTCTTGCTCTTGATATGGGTGAGGTCCTAAAATTATTGTTGCCGTATATAGATAGAGACTTTGTTTTCACAGCTCCAATTATACAAAATCCTTCTTTAGATTATGAATATATTCAAAAAGTAGCATTGGAAATTAGGAAAAAAACTGGATTGAATTCTAAAGAAATCTCATTTTCTGAAATTATGATGCTGTATTCGAGTTTCAGGATTATCTTTGTACCAGTAATGTGGGGTAATAATGGGAATAATGGCTTGTACATAAACTTGCCAGAAAGCAATATTACTTTTGTTTATGCGAATTTAGAGAAAGTAATAACTGACTTTAAATTTTGGCTTCTTCATGAACTAGCTCATTCTATGACTCCGTCACTCTCTGGTGAAGAATCTGAAACCTTTGCTGACAGCTTTGCTGGAGCTGTCCTTTTCCCTCAAGCTTTGGCTAAAAAAGCATACGAAGAGATAATAAAGATAAGAAATACTGGTACTGCTATTAATAGAATTAAAGAGCTTGCAAGCAAATACGTTATTTCACCTTATACCATCTTCAACGAAATACAAAACTATGCTATTAGATTTAGTTTACCTGAGTTGAATATGGAGATGGGTGGTGCCGTTACGAATTTCAATAAAGAAGTTAGTTTAGTTAGTGAAATAATATTTCAAGAAAAAAATCCTGATGCAGAGAAATACATAACTGTCTGTAAAGACGTATTTGGCTCAAGCTTTTTTAATGCACTTGAATGGTATCTAAAAGATAAGGAAAAAGAGGCCGGGGTTGTACAGAGATTAATGAATATACCTATTGCCGATGCAAAAGGAGTATATTCAGCTCTTGTCAAAACAAAAAATCCTGCTTGATTCAAATTCCTATTTTAGATTAGCAGATAATCTTTATCCTCTTTTGTCAGAACCGTTTGGTTCGAGTATTATATATGTATTGAAGATACTGGGAGGAACTCTTCGAGAATATAACTACCAAACAAGATTGCAAAGCAAATTTAGCTGGGTTGATAATCCACGGCATATTGAGGATCGGAAAGGAAATAAACTACGGATTAAGAAAATTGATCAGGAAAGGATCAACAAGACTAAAGAGTTTATTTTACAAGATAGTATTAGTAGCGGATTTGGCTGCTCTCGTTTTGATATTGAATGTTTGGCCACTGCATTGGAATTATCTATCATTTTAGTTACAGATGATGGAGATTTATATGACTTAGCTTGTGAATACGGGGTTGTATGCAGATCATCAATAGAGTTGCTTAAATTAATGTATGATGAGAAACAGCTGACTTTGAAAAATGTTCAAGATACCGTTTATATGTGGGATTATATGAAGGATATTCCTAGAAATTTTTATGAAGATTTTAAAATAAATTTTAATCTTGAACCGGAAAAATACTCATAAAAACCTATACTAATGGTGTACAGTCCTGGTCTTGTTCTCCCCTAATTTCTCTATCCTCATAAGAAGGATGATGGGATTGATTTTCTGCAGGAGTGGATAAAAATATAAATACTGTTAGAAAAGAGATAAACGTATTCAGAAGAAGAAAAAGAAAAGGTTCTTGAGGTGCTTATTATGCAATCGAGTATACATCGTCGAATAATAGTCTCCAGTACTATTAGCCCTCCATTCCCCTCACAATATCGTACAAATGCCGATAAACCATTCTTTTTAGCAAGATAGAACAATTTCTCTATGACCCATAAAAGTAGAGAACCCTGTCTCTTCTCCCCATTCTTTGGAGTTTTAATTTCATCTCGGGTTATTTTAGCTAGCTTCCTTTTTTTAAAGGCGGGTTTCCAATATTAATTGATTCTAAGCTATGAATCATGACAGTGAGTCCTTCCGATGGAGTGTCCATGTGCAATATTTTCCCGGATATAGGGGCTGGTGTCATAATCGTAAAAATCATTGAGGAAGGTGATGAAGTCAAGCTGGTCGGCTTTCTTCGGTCGTTTGAGCAGGCCTTTATTTTTCAGTATGTAGATGATTTCCTGGACTTCGTTGTGAGAGAGGTCGGTTTCTTCAATTGCATCGAACACTCTGTTCCCCGTGATGGCTTCAGATTCGGGCTTCTTTTACTATATCTTTGTTTAGGAATGCATTCGCTCATCCAACGGGATGCCGTGATGAGAGCTCTTTCCCTGTTTGTTTCTCCGGTATTGATTACAGCGAGTTGTTTTTCTATTGCCTGATTGATGAAGCGAACGTATCAAATCTCTTTGTGACGCGAGAGGTAGAAAGGTTTTCGGCTTATGTCTTACTTCTGTAAAAAGTATCAAGATTCTTTCTATATACAAGAAAACTCCCTACATTGTAAGGAGTTTCTCTTTGGGCCCAGAAGGACTTGAACCTTCGACCCACGGATTATGAGTCCGTTGCTCTAACCAACTGAGCTATAGGCCCGATAAAATGTGATGATAAGGATAATTGGGCAATATGTCAATAAGTTCATCTTTATTTTGGGGGGAGGGATGCTTTTATGAGAGGGTTTAGGAATCCTAATTCTTCTAATATTTTTATGGTAATATCTTTTTCTTTCTCTTCTATCCATCGTATTGAGAGTCTTAGTAGAGATGATTGAGTCTCTTCTACTAGTGGGTAATAGCCAAGATTCCAGAGTTTTACATAATTTTCATACACTCTTTTTCTATTGCTAAATGCACCAAGTTGTATAGTGTACCAAGAAGTATCTCCTACTCTAAGATATTTAGATTCTGGGATTTCTGGTGTGCTTATGATAGTGAGTTCCACTTCTGCTATACCGGAAATGAACATATCTAACTCTTTAGCACTTTTTGGGGTGAGATCGATAATTCTATCCTTTATGAAAGGACCTCTATCATTTATTCTCACTATTGTCTTGTTGTTGTTCTGCGTGTTACGCACTTCAACAATTGTTCCAAAGATATAGGTTTTATGAGCTGCATTGTTACTGTTTTCATCATACTCTTCCCCATTAGCTGTGAGAGCATTAGGTGTATCACCTACATACCATGAAGCTATTCCTGTTTCACTAAAGAGGATTGATGGGATGAATAAGCACACCATTATTACTAAAAATCTTTTTTTCATATTGGTATGAGTATAGCAAACTTTAGAAGATTTACTAGGATATTGCTTTAAATACCTCACTTCGCTATAATCCGCTTCATGAGTAATCAAAGCAAATCGTTACATTGGGCAGATATTTACGCTGACAAAATTGTAAGAGAAAAGGGTGATAAAGAGGTCTATACATGTGCCTCTGGCATTACCCCCTCAGGTACTGTACACATTGGAAACTTCAGAGAAATGATCTCTGTCGATTTAGTGGTGCGCGCTCTTAAAGATCAAGGAAAAAACGTTCGTTTTATCTACTCTTGGGATGATTATGATGTATTTCGTAAAGTTCCCAAGAATATGAAAGACCCAGAACTCTTAACAACCTTTCTAAGAAAGCCTATCACCTCTGTACCAGACACAAATGGACAATGGGACAATTATGCAGTTGCCAATGAAAAGGCAGTAGAAGCACTCCTTCCTATCGTAGGAATTATCCCAGAGTA
>CAYZUR010000196.1:0-4305 GCA_964481535.1 uncultured Spirochaetaceae bacterium
GGGACTCTTTTATATCATCTACAAAGCTTTTCTTCCTTTCATCTGAGTCGATACTAAACATGTAGATCTTTTTGTAATCTCTTACTAACTTTAGAGCTTGCATTTGGTAGCGAGCTTGCAATCCACATCCAATTACTCCTACATTCTCTACGTTTTTCTTTGCAAAATACTTTGCAGCAATTGCTCCAGCTGCTGCTGTTCTAATTTGGGTTAAATACCCATTATCGAGTAAGACTGCTTCTAGCATTCCTGTTTTTGTGCTTATTACAAGCATTTGACCTGATTGACTTGGGAGTCCTATGTCAGGGTTTTTAAAGAAACCAGAAGCTATTTTTACAGCAAGGGATGGCATGTTGTGAACAAAGGCACTTTTGATGTCCACTTCCCCATCAAGTGAGGGAACTGGTAACATCATAATGGGAGGAACTGTTGCTTCTTTGTTTGAAAGGGCAAGAAACCCTTTTTCAATTTCTTCTATTAATTTGAGATCGAGTTTTACATTTTCCATTAACTCTTTTTCACTAACGATACGTATAGGATCCATTTTCATATACTTAACTTTACTCCCTGTGTTGTATCACTTTTAGATACGTTTCATAATCAACATTTCGTCCTGTTAACACCATCACAACATTTTTGCCTGCGATATCTACTAATTTTGATTGAATAGCGGCGAGAGTGACAGCTGCTCCCCCCTCCACAACAAATCCATGTTCATAGAAGATGGTACGCATTGCTTTTTTGATATCTTCTTCATCCACTACCACGTGTTCATCAACATAATTTTTAACAAGGTCATAGGTGTATTGATTTTCAAATCCAATTCCACCAAGCAGTGAATCTGCTATTGTATCGTGTTCTTCTACCTGAACAACCTTCCCTTTTTTTAGTGATTCAAGCATTGCAGGAGAGCGGGCAATAGAGACTCCAATAATGCGAACTTTGGGGTGTATCTGTTTCATAGCCATTGCCATTCCACCCAATAATCCCCCACCACTTAGGGGGATGATGAGGGTATCTACTTCGGGGCATTGTTCAAATATTTCTAGTGAAATAGTCCCTTGTCCACTTGCAATATAGGGATCATCGAAGGGGACAACAGGAATAAGATTTTGTTCTTTTTGAATTCTTGTATACGCTTTTTCAGCTTCGTCTTGGCTATTTCCTTCTTGAATAACTGTTCCACCAAGGGCTTGAATTGCCTTCACTCTGTACTGTGGGACTCTTTTAGAGAGCAGCACAGTAGATTGGACATTAAAGTGGGATGCTACATAGCTTACAGCTCGCCCATGATTTCCTGTAGAGAAGGTAATCACCCCCCTCCTCTTTTCTTCATCCGTAAGAGACCCTATCTTGTTAGCCGCACCACGGATTTTAAAGGATCCTGTCTCTTGAAGAAATTCACATTTAAACATCACACTTTTGGCGTTGAACTCTTTAGCAATTATTTTACTCTCTATAAGGGGAGTTTTTCTTGCTATAGGATAGACTCTTAATGTGGCACTAAAGACATCACTAATATTTACGCTAGGTTTTTCCATTATTTACTCACGTTATAGATGATATCAATGGGATAATCATAAAATGATGTGTACCCATCTTCTGTTAAGTAGATAGATGCATCAATTTCAAACCCTACATCGTCATACCAAATTCCAGGAATAAGGTGGAGAGCCATATTAGGTTTAAGGACTGTTAAATCACCAGGTCGAAGGCTTATTGTTTGTTCACCCCAGTCTGGTGGATAATTCACTCCAATAGAATACCCAAGTCTACTCTCTTTTACTATTTTCGAGTGACTTATTGCTTCTCTCCATTTTGCTTCAACATCTGCGGCTGTTATACCAGGTTTAATATATTCTAATGTTTTTGCTAAGCCTTCAATAACAACTTTTGCAGTATCACTCATAAGTTTTGGAGGGGTTTGTCCTAAAAAGAGGGTTCTTGCAATAGGGGCGTGGTAATGTTTATATACACCACTAAGTTCTAATAGTACAGCTTCATCTTTTTTAAAGGGTTTGTCGCTCCATGTGAGGTGAGGAGTTTTTGTTGCTTCTCCAGCCATCATGAGAGGAACAATAGAGGGATAATCTCCTCCATGAGTAGGAGTTCCTTTATATTGAGCTTTCACAATTTCACTTGCTGCATCGCACTCCCTGATTCCAGGATATATGTTGTTCTTTGCGGCATCCATTACATTCACTGCGATTTCACCCGCTATTTTCATAATTTCAAGTTCTGCATCACTCTTTATTACTCTTACCCAGTTAACGAGGGCATTTCCATCTCTAAATCTTGCATGAGGTAAACTTTTTTCTAATTCAACAAAGGATCTATGGGTAAAATAGAATTGGTCCATTTCTACACCAATTGTTTTCTTATCCATATTATGTTTTTTCATGATATCGGCGACAAAATGCATGGGATGGCGTTCAAGGGATTGAACATAGTTATCTGCATATTCAAAAATATCTTCATTACTAAGAAAGGAAGTAATTCTCGCTCCATTTGCATCCATGCCTCGACCTATCCAAATAGGATTTTCTCTGTCGAGGGCAACAATGACACATTGATGAACATAGAATGACCACCCATCATATCCAGTTAAGTAATTCAGATTAGCGGGATGTGACACCATTAATACTTCAATGCCTTTTTCACTCATTAACTTTTTTGTTTTAGCAATTCTATCTTTATACTCTTCTTTTTTAAATACCGACATCAGTGTTCTCCTTTTCTTTTACATATGGCCACTATAGCTCTTCTTTATAATGGCGTCGTGAACGTAATCAATCATCGTGATATAATCAAAAACTGGAAGGTTTGTCGCTTGGGCGACTTGTTTTGCATAGGGTGGTAACATGCTGCACTCAAGCAAAA
Organism: uncultured Spirochaetaceae bacterium; assembly: GCA_964481535.1. GTDB lineage: Bacteria > Spirochaetota > Spirochaetia > Sphaerochaetales > Sphaerochaetaceae > SABI01. The sequence goes on from CAYZUR010000196.1 coordinate 2,881, forward strand.
TAGCTTTTACTTTTGTATCCTCACGTATTGCCTTAAGGGCACTGTTTACCACACACTCTTCTATCAAGGAACTATCGAGTGTTCCTTTTTCCTCTATTACTGATTCTTTAAATTCAGGGCAATCTTCTAATCCCTCTATATGAAGCCTATGCTGCATCTCTTTGGTAATATTAAGCGTTTCAAATAGTTCTGGGATTAATGATTTCTTGTTAGCTGTAATGATTGCAACCTTACCTTCTGGTGAAATAATATTGAGGATAAAGTGGAGTTGAATGAGACTCGATAAAAATATTGGCATATCGAGTTCACTCATAAGACGCTTTTGGTACAACGCCATAAATCCACAATCTCCTGTTATTGCCTTCACGCCTTCGCTTTGTAGTCGCAATGCACTTTTCTTTAATTGATCGTACATACTCATATCATGGTTGAAGATCTTCTCAACACTTAGCCCATCGACCCGCTCGAAGCGAACGGGATACGAATAGGTTGTTGCATTTGCTGTATCACCTGGAATAAAAGGGGTAAAATTCTCGAGTAAAAGGATTCCAATAGATTCACCATAACTTAATTGTCTGCCTTGAACTTTGTAGATCATCCTATCCCCCTTATTTTCTATAATCCTGATATTTCTGGTAAGAATGTAGCAATCTGTGGGAACATAATTATGAGGATCGTAGAGAAGATCAGAATTAAGATAAACGGAGGAGTCTTTCTTATTACTTCCAAATACGGCCTTCTAAATATCAATTGAGCGGTAAAGATGTCACACCCAAATGGTGGGGTTGCACTACCAATAGCAGCCTGTAATACAATTAGTGTTCCTAAGAATACAGGGTCAATTCCAGTCATTACAACATAAGGTTGGAAGATTGGAGAGAGAACGTAAATTGCAACAATTGGGTCAACAAACATACATGCTACAAAGTACGCAATAACTACTACGATGATTAATTGCATTTGTGTTGGATCTGTTCCAATAATTTGTGGCATAATTGCTTGAGGGATGCGTAAGAAACTAATAAGCCAGCTAAACATCTGTCCAGCACCTACTAAGATAAATACAACACCTGTTACAATACCAGCATCTAATATAGCTTTCTTTAGTTTAGCAAAGGTAAGAGTCCTGTAGATGATTCCTTCAAGCATGATAGCATAAGCAACTCCTGCAGCACTTGCTTCAGTTGGACTGAAGATACCTGCATAGATTCCACCAACTACAATAATTGGAAAACCTAATACTAAATACCCATTTTTAAACGCCTGAATTTTCTGTTGCCTCGTAGCTTTTTCCATAATTGCAATTTTCTTAATCTTTGAATAGAAATATACAAAGATCGAGAACAGAGTAAAGATTAATACCCCAGGTCCAATACCAGCTAAAAAGAGTTTACCAATAGAGGTGCTTGTTACAACTCCATATAC
>CAYZUR010000197.1:0-4301 GCA_964481535.1 uncultured Spirochaetaceae bacterium
AATATTAACCAAGCCGTTCAGGATTCCACCAATCTTGTTTTCGCTTTCACTTTTCTTTTCGTCAGCGGTGTTTTTCCTATCGTTTTCGGTTGGTTCCCCTTTGTGCCGTGCAAAACGTCCACTCGTCATAGCCAGTTTATCAATCGAACCGAGAAATCCTGTAAGTCCACTAAGGATCCCACCACCGAATTCCACCTTTTCCCCATCGTCCTTGTCTAATCCATCTTCGTCACTCATGTTCATCTCCTTATTTTTGAATGCCTATTTTCCGTAATTTGGCATACAGGGTTTTGTTGTCGATCTGGAGCATCCTTGCTGCTTTGGCTTTGTTACCATGTGTGACTTGCAGTACTTCTTGAATTATTGTACGTTCCACCTCGACGACGCTTCTTTGCACTAGATCCCGGAGAGAGATTCCTTTCCACAAATCCCCCATTTCTTTTTGTATCTTGTTGGACACCAATATCATGTGGGATCCAATACTAAGATCCTTGTCTGTGATGGCCCCATTGGAATCCAGAGTGGCACGTCTGATCACCGACTTTAGCTCACGGACATTTCCCGGCCAGGTGTACAAGACCAATTCATCTATCGCTGATTGTGAAAATCCTAGGGTTTTCCTTCCCAGCTCTGTTTCGGTTAAGTTCAGAAACTGATTCGATAGATAAAGAATATCTTCCTTTCGTTCTCTGAGAGCTGGGATGTTGATGGGAAAATCACAAAGGCGATAATACAGATCTTCTCGGAAAGTACCAGCTATGACCATTTCGCGGAGACTTCGGTTGGTGGCTGCGATCAGTCGGAAATCCACCTCGATCGGCTTGGTTCCACCTATCCTGTTGATTACCCTGCTCTGAAGAGCCCTCAGTAGTTTCGCTTGGGAGGCAAGAGGTAGGTTGGCGACTTCATCCAATAATAACGTGCCTCCATTGGCCAATTCAAACTTGCCTAGCTTCTGCCGGTCTGCTCCAGTGAATGCACCCCGTTCATATCCGAAAAACTCACTTTCCAGTAACGTTTCAGGGATGGCTCCGCAATCAACTATGATGATAGGTCCTCCATGACGGAGGCTGTTTTCATGGATTGCAGACGCCACAAGTTCCTTTCCAGTGCCTGTTTCTCCAATCAGAAGAACGGAATAGTTCGATTTCGCCACGCGAAGGACTTCCGCGGTCAACCTAGCAATGGCATTTGAAGTTCCCATGCTCTCGAAAAGAGTCACAATCTCAGTCTCGCATTCTTTCGTTTTGTAATTCCTTAATTGCCCCTCGGAAAGAGCCCGTAAAGTAATTCTGATGATTTCCGAGTTATCGAAAGGTTTGACAATATAATCGTAAGCCCCATTCCTCATCGCTTCAACAGATTGACGGATGTTTGAATGTCCGGTTATGAGAATAACAGGTAGATTGTCATCCATCATCCTTATTCGCTTGAGAACTTCTATTCCGTCAATACCCGGCATGCAAACATCAAGGAGAACTGCTTTCGGTGACGGATTCAAAGACTGGATTTTCTCCAGCGCTTGGAGTCCATTAGAGGCGGTGTCGACCTTAATTCCCTCCCTTTGGAGGATATGGATCATATTGTCTCGCGCATCTTCCTCATCATCGACTACTAACGCGAACAATACACTGTTATCTGAAACATTTCTCATTTATCTTCTCCAGCTTATCTAGCTCATCTAATTTTCCAAAGGTTTGCCGATGGGATACATATTATAATATAATACTTAAAATGTGATTGTCAAGAAATATGACCTTTATCAAAGAAATATGACCTTTATCAAAGAAATATGACCTTTATCAAAGAAAACAGGTTTTTACTTAACATATATATAGCAGAATACTCTTCAAAGTCACATGGTAAGTTCTCTCTAAAAGTACACATTATTCTTGTTTGCAAGTACAGAAAATGGTTATTTGTTGGAGATCTTAACAAATAGAAAATCAAGGCTGATTCATCTCAGCCCCTAAAGAGGACGGGGTTCTCTCAGCTAGAAAGGATAGATTCATCATACAAGATGGCAACAAAGGTGTTCAAGTATTCACCTCATCGCTTATTGTGTGTATACTTAGGAGTCTTTTTGAGGAGAATTTCAGTGGATTCATATGATGTAGTAATTATTGGTTCAGGCCCTGCAGGAATGGGAGCAGCATTCGAGATAGCACAAAAGAGGAAAGATATCTCTATCTTGATGATAGATAAAGAGCCTTTTAGTACTGGCGGGATGAGAAATGATTGTAAGATGAATTTTACCTACCCTATTGGATTTCCCGAAGAGTACTGGAATGAAGAGATAAGTAATGAGTACCTCGAAATGGTAACAACATTTCTTGCTCCGTCTATCCTTTCTAAATCTAATGTTGAAATATATAAAAAAAGGGCAAGCCGTTTAGGATGTTCGTTGATTGAAATTATGCAATCCCATTTAGGAACAGATGGGGGATTACTTCTCATAAAAAAGCTTCTTAGTGAACTCCATGCACTGAATGTGACCTTAGCATTAGGGGAAACTATGGTAAGTGTTGATGATGAAAATAGGTACATTATCACCAATAAAAGGGGTATTTCGTATAAGAAACTCCTTCTGGCCCCAGGGAGGAAAGGGTTTCATTTTCTACAGATGATGCTGCAATCTCTCAGCGTTCCTTTTGTTGACAACATTGTCGATATTGGAGTGAGAGTTGAAACCCGGATTGAACACTACCCTATTGTCACAGATTACTATGACCCTAAATTCTATTTTGATGAAAAGGTGAGGACATTTTGCACAAACAGTGGAGATGCTCATGTAGTAAAAGAAAAATATACAACAAGTCGAGGGGACGTGTGGTACTCAGTGAATGGACATGCCTACTCAGCTGAAAGAAATAAAGCAAATGGACTTGTTAATTTTGCTATATTGAAGACAGTCAAATTAACGGAACCTCTCGCATCTGGCCAAGCTTATGCAGAAAACTTAGGTCTCCAGGCAGCTTTGTTGGGGGGAGGAAGACCTTTAATGCAACGAGTTGGAGACTTTAGACTCGGCTCAAGAAGTAAAGAAGATAGTTTTAATACAGATTATTTTGATTTTGCTCCAACCTTAAAAGATTGTTGCCCTAGTGATATTTCTCTCGCTATGCCATCGAAAATACTTCGAGTTATCTGGAAAGCAATGAAGAATCTTGACACTATAGTCCCTGGAATTCTCCACCCATCTACGATTATGTATTACCCTGAAATAAAGCTTTATGCAAATAAACCAATCTATTTAGATGATCACTTTAGGGTGACTGATAATGTATACTTAGCAGGAGATGGAGCGGGGACATCACGGGGAATTACTGCCGCATGGGCTAGTGGAATGAGGAGTGCAAGAGGAATCCTTACATCATTGGGCTAAAGAGTTTAAGGACATTTCTCAGTAAACGAATATAGAGAGGAGCCTCATTTTCTGATTTAATAGTTATTTCCTTGCATACATCAAACGTTCTAGAGATATCATTTCGAACATCATAGATTGCACTACTTTTATACATAGCCACACCACACTCAAAGTGGAGATAAAAACTACGATAATCCATGTTGACCGTACCAACAATTGCAACATCATCATCACAGACAAACATCTTTGAGTGGATAAACCCTGGAGTATATTCATAGATTTTCACACCACTACGCAATAGCGACTTGTAGTGAGATCGAGATACACTGTGAACATACCACTTATCAGGCATAGATGGAGTAATAATTCTAACATCAACTCCACTTTCAGCGGCGATTGTAAGAGCCGTACTCATTTGAATATCGAGAATAAGATAGGGAGTAGTAATCCACACATACTTTGTTGCATGGTTAATTATCTGAATATATGCATTTTCTGAGATATTATAATTATCGAGAGGGGAATCTCCAAACGGTTGTACATAGCCATCACTCTTGAACTGTTTCTTTGGCATGAACGATGTAATGTCGATATTTGTTTTGGAGGCAAAACACCACTGCTGAAAGAACATCTCACTCATCGAATAGACACCATTTCCTTCTAGTTTTACGGCAGTATCTTTCCAGTGACCAAAACGAATCTTCTTATTCATATACTCATCGGCGATGTTAAGGCCACCTGTAAACCCAACATTCCCATCAACAACAATAATTTTTCTATGATCTCTATAATTTAATCGAGGATTAAGGTGTGGCTTCATTCTATTGAATACAACTGCTTTAATTCCCATTTTGATAAGTTTCTTTTCATATTTATTTGGGAAGTTTTGAATCGTGCCAAAGTCATCATATAAGAGATAGACACTCACCCCTTC
>CAYZUR010000198.1:0-4284 GCA_964481535.1 uncultured Spirochaetaceae bacterium
AAGGGATCCAAGAGTTACACTAGCGTGGAAGCGAATTCCCCCTTTATAAGGACCAAGAGCATTGTTAAATTGTACCCTATAACCTCTATTCACATTTACGTCCCCATTATCATCTTCCCATTCAACTTTAAAAGTAAATACTCTATCTGGTTCAGTAATGCGTTCTAATATTTTTGCATGTACATATGCTGGGTTTTCATTTACCACATCAATAATTGATTCTATTACTTCCTTCACTGCCTGGATAAATTCAGGTTCAGCAGGATTCCTTCTCTCTAAATCAGCCATAAATTCTTCTAAACGATACATCAGCAACCTCCTAGTTCTGCATTACTCTCTTTTTTGTTTATGAGAGACTAATATAGAACATAGTACTTTCTGATAGTTTCCATGTCAACACTAATTTTAGTTATCTATAATTATATTTGTATATTTTGTGGTATGCATAACTATTTATATAGTTTTTTTATTTATTTATAAATATTTATAGATTTGAGTACATTTTTTCACCTCAATTACTTCCTAAAAGATTCTATGGTATATATCAACTTTAGTGTGGTAACATATCTATCTATGAGAACCTTCATTAACCATAAAGACCCCTTTGGGGGTTTGATGCAACTACGGATATACAATGTCATACTCATTTGTAGTGATTATGACCATTTCCTTATCGAAGAAGATGGAAGAGTCGAAGAGGAATTATTCCACGAATATACACAACTTGGATTATCAACTCCTCCTAAAATCACCTTTGCAAGGACCGCTAGCGACGTATTTGAATTATTATCCCTAAAGAGTTTTGATTTAGTAGTAACGATGTTAGAACTAGGAAAAACAAGTATTTCTGAATTAGCAAAATCAATCAAAGAAAAATACCCCACTCTTCCAATCGTCGCTCTCTCTCCTTCCCCTGGACACAAAGTAAGTGAAGATCTCAAAAAAAGGGTGATTGATGGAATTGATGCCCTCTATTACTGGCAAGGAAATGCAAATATTTTCTTAGCAATGGTGAAACTCATTGAAGATAAGATGAACGCTGAACATGATGCAAATTCTATTGCAGAAGTTCCTGTCATCATTTTAGTAGAGAACTCAGTACGATTTTATTCATCCTACCTCCCTATTTTATATACAGCAATTATCCAACAAACTCGAATGAGTATGAATGAGGGCCTCAACCCATGGGCAACTGCATTAAGGATGAGGGGAAGACCTAAAATTCTTCTTGCACAAAATTATGAAGAAGCTATCGATTTGTACAATACATTCAGACAGCACCTCCTTGGAATTATCTCAGATATTTCATTTGATCGAGAAGGAGAGAATGATAGTGAAGCAGGATTTCGTCTTATTGAACATGTCAGACGTGATAACAAAGATATTCCAGTTTTATTACAATCAACAAGAGCAGAGTTTTCCTATAGAGCTAAACAAGAAAAAACTGCATTTATATGGAAATTAAGTCCATCACTTCTATATGACCTTAAAGAGTATGTATTTCAAAATTATGGATTTGGTCCCTTTATCTTCAAAGAAGCATTTAATACTCAACATGAAATAACTAGAGCAAACAATTTACGAGAGTTTCAACACTCTTTAGGAAAAGTTCCTATTGAATCATTTATTCTTCACTCAAATAGGAATGACTATTCAAGATGGCTTAAAGCAAGGAGTCTCTATTCATTAGCAAATTCATTTAGGCCATACTCTGTTCGTGACTATCCAAACCCAGAAAGACTTAGAGATCAACTTGTTAACATTATTAAAGACTATAGGGTAAATAGAGGAAAAGGACGCATTGCTCAGTTTAATAGAACAAGCTTCGATGAGAGTTCTTTCTTTTCCCGAATTGGATCTGGCTCCCTTGGGGGTAAAGGAAGAGGACTTGCCTTCATTGACCAGCAGTTAAGAAAAAGTCCCATCATTGAAAAATATGACGGAATGTATCTCTCTATCCCTCGAACCATTGTAATTTCAACAGATCTATTCACTCAGTTTATGGAAGAGAATAATCTGAGTGAGATAGTATCGGCATCTATCCCTGATGAAACCTTACGAAGAATCTTTTTATCTAAACCTCTCCCAAAGGAACTCCTCCTTGATTTAAAAGCAATTCTAAAAACAATCACTGTTCCCTTAGCTGTTCGCTCTTCAAGTATGTTAGAAGACTCTCATTACCAACCTTTTGCAGGAGTATATGAAACATGCATGCTTCCGAACAAAGGGAATGATGAAGAGCGATTGAAAGCATTATCTGATGCAATTATTAGTGTCTATGTTTCGACGTATTACAATAAAAGTAAAGAGTATTTAAGAGCAACTCACCATATGGTAGAAGAAGAAAGGATGGCAATTATTATCCAACAAATTATTGGTGGAGAGTACGGTGATTATTGGTATCCAAATATTTCTGGAGTTGCCAGATCTTTAAACTTCTACCCAGTTGGGAATGAGAAGGCAGAAGATGGAGTGGGAATGCTCACTTTTGGTTTTGGTAAAATGGTAGTTGATAATGGAGTAGCCTTTCGCTTTTCTCCAACTTCTCCTAAAAAAAACTTGCAGTTTTTAGGAGGGAGAGAATCAAGTAGCCAACAAACTTTCTATGCTCTTGATTTGTCAAAACCCTATAAACCGTATGGAGATCCTGAAAACTTAAAAGTACTTCCCCTTAAAGAAGCAGTAGCTCACCCCCCAGCATTGCACCATATTGCGTCAACATACGAAGAATCTACTGGAGCCTTAAGTGAACAACTAAGTGCAAAAGGGAAAAAAGTAATTACCTTTAATAGTATCTTAAAATATAACAGCTACCCAATTGCATCTATTATTAAAGACATTCTCCAACTTGGGGAGAAAGTAATGAGCACTCCAATTGAGATCGAATTCGCATGCAACTTGCAAAGAAGTAAAGATAAAAAACCAGAATTTAGCCTCTTACAAATTAGGCCTATCGTCTCAGGCTTTGAGTCTGAATCTCTCTCTATTAGTGAAGGGGAAAAAGAAAGAGCAATTGTCTTTACCCATCATGTCATGGGAAATGGAAATACAGATAATATCTGTGATGTGATATATGTTACCAAAAGCTCTTTTAATCCTGCAAAAACAGGGGAGATGGTAATTGAATTAGACCGTATTAATGCGAAGTTTATAAAACTGCAAAAAGAATATATTCTCATTGTTGCTGGACGATTAGGATCTAGTGACCCATGGTTAGGAATTCCTGTCGTATGGTCACAAATCTCTCAAGCTGCTGTCATTGTTGAAACAAGTCTTCCTGGATTCCAGGTAGAACCATCACAGGGAACACACTTTTTCCAAAACATTACATCTCTTGGAACAATTTATCTTACAGTTAACCCACATTACCATGATGGAATATTAGACTTCGAAAAGCTTGATGGCTACCCCGTGATTGAAAAGAGTCACTATTTTACTCATGTGAGGGCAGCTCTCCCTTTCACTGTAAAAGCTGATGGAAGAAATAGGGCTGGTATTATTGCTTCAAACAAAGATGAATAGTTATTTTATTGATGAAAAATAATCCCACACAGGATCAACTGGAGGTGGAGCTATTATAGTTAGAACCTCATTAGTCACAGGGTGGATAAAAGAAACTTTTCGTGCATGAAGATGAATAGAACCATCTTTGTTTGTCCGATTAGATCCATACTTTATATCACCCTTGATGTGAGAATTCATCGCACTTAGCTGTGCTCTTATTTGATGATGGCGACCTGTAATAAGCTCAATTTCCAACAAATAATAGGTCTTGGAAGCTCCAATGATTGAGAGTTTCATTTTAGCTTCCTTGCTATTTTTTCTTTTTTCGAGAGTTGCAAAAGATTTGTTTTTCTTCGTATCTCTAGTGATGTGGTGAACTATTACATCATCTGTGTATTTAGGAAGTTTATCAACCACAGCCCAGTACCATTTCCTTACATTGTTCTCATTCTTAAATAGAGCATTCATCCTTACTAAGGCTTTCTCTGTTTTGGTATAGATGACAATTCCACTTGTAGGCCTGTCAATACGATGAGGTATTCCTAAGAAGACATTTCCTGGCTTGTTGTAGGTTACCTTCAAATACTCTTTTACTTTATCTGCTAAGGTAATATCTTCGGTAATATCTTTTTGGACAAGTTCTTTAGGGTCTTTGTTAATAATTATAAGGTGGTTATCTTCATATAGTATTCTCTTTTTGATATCATTCATCACTGGCATCCTCTACTTCATCATCGAATGGATCAATATCTTTAAACAATGAGTCCATCTCATCTGAAT
>CAYZUR010000199.1:0-4273 GCA_964481535.1 uncultured Spirochaetaceae bacterium
AATCCTCTAAGAGGGTAATTCATTCATCCTATTCGGGAGTTTTTAAGAGCATAAAAAACATAGGAGATATCGTGAAGGAAGGGGAGGTGATTGCTCTTATAGGAGAGAGTGAAGTAAAAGCCTCTCTCAGCGGGGTAATACGAGGCCTATTAAGCGATAATCTTGAAGTGCCAGTAGGATTTAAAATTGGAGATATTGACCCTAGGGGAGATATTGAAAATTGTTATACTGTGAGTGATAAAGGAAGAGCAATTGCTGGAGCTGTTCTAGAAGCTACTGATTCTTTTCATAATGGGAGAAGAGATGATCTATCTAGATAATGCAGCTACAAGTTGGCCTAAAGCTCCACTTGTAGGAGAAGCAATGATGAAGGCAATAAATGAACCCTATGGAAACATAGGGAGAGCCTCGCATACCCCTTCTCTTCTCTCTAGCCATGCATTATTCGAATGTAGAAATTTGTTGTCCCACATTATCCCTAAAACAGAAATTGAGAAAATCATCATCACAGCAAGTGCAACCCATTCCCTTAACACAGCAATGCTGGGAAGTATCAAAAAAGGAGATATCATCCTTACCACACAATTAGAACATAATGGGGTAATGAGAGTATTAGATTATCTAAAAAAAGATGATATCACAGTTATTCCCCTAAAAAGTGATAGCTATGGAAGGGTGCTCATTGATGAAGTTACACACACAATTAATGAATTTCATCCTAATTTAGCTATTATTAATGGAGCGAGTAATGTTAATGGAGTAGTACAACCTCTAAAAGAACTTCTTACAACTTTTAAGCAACACAACCTTACCACCATCATTGATGCAAGCCAAGTAATGGGTGAATATGATATCCCTTATTGTATGAGTGAGATGAATGGGGCTCTCTGTTTTTCACTTCACAAAGGATTACTTGGTCCCTCTGGAGTTGGAGTAATGGCACTGTATGGCTCATTCTCTCCAACACCACTATATTATGGAGGAACAGGAAGTCTCTCTGATTCAATCATTCAACCCACCTTCCTTCCTGATAGATATGAAAGTGGCACACTTCCCATCCCTTCTATTATGGGCTCTGTGCGTGCCCTTGAGTATGTTATCTCTCATACAGATGAAATCTATACACGCAAGAAAGAGCTCTGTAATTACTTCTACAATGCCCTTATAGAAATTGATGAAATAAGGATCCTTACTCCATCAAAAGCTCGAGTTGGGAACATTACCTTTACGATGAAAGAAACGACAATTAGTAGTATCGCTCAATTCTTAGCAAGTAAAGATATTGCCTTTAGGTCAGGGTATCATTGTGCACCTAGTGCTCACCTCTATTTAGGGACAACAGAGCAAGGAGGAGCAATACGAATGAGTGTTGGCTACAGAAATACAATGAAAGAAATTGATGAAGTCGTCAAACAATTAAAAAGAGGATTATATGAGTCAACAAGATAATACACTTACTTCCTTCACAGCTTTTGCTGGCTGTGGGGCAAAACTTGGCCCTGAGTTCTTAGATAAAGCTCTGTGTGACCTCACCCAGCCGCTCTATCCTAACGTCTTGAGTGATTTCTCTCATGCAGAAGATTGTGGTGTATATCAAATAAGTGATGAAATAGCCATTGTAAATACATTAGACTTTTTTCCACCCATGTGTGATGATCCCTTCTCTTTTGGGCGGATTGCTGCAGCAAATGCCCTTAGTGACATTTACTCAATGGGAGCGAGTCCCATTACAGCTCTCTCTATTGTCTGTTTTCCTGAATCTTCTGTAGATATTTCTGTATTAAAAGAGATCTTACGGGGGGCGATGGAAGCCCTTGTTGAAGCAGGTACTGCCCTCGTTGGAGGTCACAGCATTAAAGATAATGAAGTGAAGTTTGGCCTGAGTATCACAGGGACAATTCATCCACTAAAGATATTAAAGAATAATACTCACAAAAATAATGAAGTTCTCATCCTCACTAAACCAATAGGTGTGGGCATCATTAATACTGCAATTAGGGCAAATATGGCTACATTCGAAGAGGAACAACAGTCTCTCTCTCTTATGATGACCCTCAACAAAAATGCAGCTGAGGTGATTAGTGAGTACAATGTAACTAGTTGCACTGATGTAACAGGATTTGGATTACTCGGTCATGCATGTGAAATGGCTATCGATAACCCCATTGGGATTACTATCGATTCCTCGAAAGTTCCCCTCATCGATGGGGCCCTACGGTGGGCATCAATGGGACTTCTTCCTGGAGCCTCTTATACTAATTATGAGTATAGAGCTCCTTATGTCCGTGGAATAGAAAAGATAAAAGATCCTCTTAATTATATTCTATTTGACCCTCAAACTTCAGGTGGTCTCCTCTTTAGTGTAGATACAGCATTAGAAGATGAAGTAATTAGGAGCCTCAAAGAGAAGGGAGTAGAAGCATATACTGTTGGATACACTGACGAATCTCATAGTGGGGTTACGGTCCTCTAATAGAGAAGAATCAGAAAAATAAAAATCAGAAAGAGAAAAAGAAAGAGAAAGAGAAAGAATTTTTTTTTATTGAGCTAATCAACATTAAAAAATATTTTTTTATTTTTTTTATAAATAGCCCATTTATTGTTGACCTATGTTTCTATATATAGTAACGTCTGTTGTAATAGGAGTTCATATGGATGATTTAGATGAAATAATTGATGTGTTTGTAAAAACTACAAGTACCATTGAGATGCAAAAACTATTTGAAGAACTATTCACAATGAAAGAAAAATATGACCTAGCCTTACGTTGGCGACTCATGAAAGAACTTTATGATGGAAAGAGTCAAAGGGACATTGCCCATGATTTAGGCATAAGTTTATGCAAAATCACAATAGGGTCAAAAATTTTAAAACAGAGTGATTCACAGATGAATCAATTATTAGGAGAGAGAAAACATGAAAACAACAGATAAACACGTATCACTTAACACACAACAACCAGATGAAAACGGCTACTTTGGAGAATATGGTGGAGCACTTTTACCACCAGAACTCGCCCAAGTTATGCAAGATATTACCAATAACTACAACAGCATTAAAGTAGATCCAGTATTTATAAAAGAATTAGCAATGCTTCAAAAAACATATACAGGACGACCATCACCTATCTACTATGCAAAACGATTATCCGAAGTTCTTGGTGGAGCACAGATTTATCTCAAAAGAGAAGATTTAAACCACACAGGTGCTCATAAAATTAATCACTGTTTAGGGGAAGTTCTCCTTGCAAAGAAAATGGGCAAAAAGAAAGTCATTGCTGAAACAGGAGCTGGCCAACATGGAGTAGCACTCGCAACAGCTGCAGCACTAATGGGCCTTGAGTGTGACATCTACATGGGGGAAGTTGATATTAAAAAACAAGCTCCTAACGTAAGACGAATGCAAGTACTCGGAACTAAAGTTATTCCAGTAACCCGGGGTACACAAACATTGAAAGATGCAGTTGATGCAGCGTTTGAAGCCTATCTACAAGACCCTGTAACAACAATGTACGCTATTGGTTCTGTTGTTGGACCACACCCATTTCCAATGATGGTTCGAGACTTTCAAAGTGTCGTTGGAATTGAGGCAAGACAACAATTTCTTGAAATGACTAATTCTCTTCCCACCACAATTATGGCTTGTGTTGGAGGCGGATCTAACGCTATGGGAATCTTTAGTGGCTTCTTAGACGATGAAGGGGTACGAGTAATAGGAGTTGAACCTGGTGGTAGAGGTGATGCAAATGGAGATCACGCTGCAACAATGGCATTTGGTAAAAAAGGTGCTATCCATGGATTTGAATGTTACCTCCTTCAAGATGAAAGCGGAGAACCATTGCCTGTCTACTCAATAGCAAGTGGTCTTGATTATCCTGGAGTTGGACCTCAGCATTGTCACCTAAGAGATATTAAACGAGTTGAATATGTAAAAGCATCAGACAGAGAAGCCCTCATTGCCTTCTACGACCTAAGTCGTCTTGAAGGAATTATTCCAGCCCTCGAAAGTGCCCATGCATTAGCTCATGCAATAAAGATGGCTCCTACGATGAAAAAAGATGAGACTATTTTAGTGAACCTTTCAGGCAGGGGTGATAAAGATATGGATTATGTACTTGAAAATTATCCGTTAGAAAGATATGAAGAACATGAAGAACAGCGAATGTTGTTCACCAATAGAACTACAAAATAATAGATCTTGCCTCACGTGATGAAGCAAAAGTGAAATCTCGCTTTTATTATTGAATAGTGGCCAAAGTAAGTAAGTATATTTT
>CAYZUR010000200.1:0-4248 GCA_964481535.1 uncultured Spirochaetaceae bacterium
TCTTTGTCATGACAGAAAAAAGGGCACTAAGTCAAGATATTCGTCCACTTAGACTCCTTATCTTAAATCTTATGCCCCTTAAAACAAGTACCGAAAATTCACTGCTGAGACGATTAAGCAACACACCACTTCAAATTGAAGTAGATTTTCTTCGCACCGCTACCTATACAGCAAAACACTCATCAGCTGAATATCTGGAAGAGTTTTACATCACCCTCGATGAAGCAAAAACAGTAAGTTATGATGGACTCATCATCACAGGAGCTCCAATAGAGACATATGAGTTTGAAGATGTCGATTATTGGGATGAACTTGTTGAAATCATGAGCTGGGCTGAAAACCACGTCTATTCAACCCTTTTTCTTTGCTGGGGTGCACAAGCGGGCCTCTACTACCACTACGGGGTGAATAAATATCCTATGGAGAAAAAAATGTTTGGAGTATTTACTCATCAAGTTTCTACCCTCCACTCTCCACTACTACGAGGATTTGACGATCTATTCAACGCACCCCACTCAAGACACACAGAGGTGAGAAAAGAGGACATTCTCACGATTGATGAACTTGAAATATTAAGTGAATCTGATGAAGCAGGTCTCTATATCGTCGCAAGTAAAGATATGAGGAAAGTCTTTGTCTTTGGACACCCTGAATATGAAAAATATACATTAGACTCTGAGTACCAAAGAGATAAAAAGAAAGGGGCAGAGATTGAGATTCCAAAGAACTATTATATTGATAATGATGATGATAAGGGTATCAAGGTAACCTGGTTTTCTCATGCACAATTACTCTACAATAACTGGCTCAATTATTATGTGTATCAGACAACTCCTTATAACTTAGAGTTATTACCTAGTGAGAGTGCTAAAAAGGACACATTTCACAGACTGAAAAAGAAATAGGTATGGTATTCATCTATATTTGCTTTTAAATTTACATAATACTAAATTTTTCATTTAATATTTGACAAATAACTCATTAATAGATTACAGTAAAGTATCTCATAGATTTCAGGAGGAAAATAAGAATGTTGCTACTTATATCAGATGCATTCGACGCATCTTTATCAACACTTCTAAGTGCTTTTGGTGAAGTTACGACGGACAAAACACGAGTTGGGGAAGCTGATGTGATTCTCGTTCGAAGTAAAACAAAATGTACGCGTGAGTATATCGATTCAGCAAAGAATCTTAAACTCATTATTCGAGGAGGTGTTGGTATCGATAACATTGATTCAGCGTATGCTAATGAAAAAGGGATCATTGTAAGAAATACCCCTAAATCTTCAGCTATTGCAGTTGCTGAACTTACCTTTGCTCTTATGCTCTCTGTTCCTTGCCACCTAGTTGAAGTGCATAATGGAATGAAAAATCATGAGTGGATGAAAAGCACAAAACGAACTGAACTCTACGGGAAAACACTTGCTCTTCTTGGAATTGGGAATATCGCATCAATGGTTGCCCTTCGTGCAGCAGCTTTTGGAATGAAGGTCGTAGCATATGATAAATATGTCTCTTCTTCTCCTGTTGCTACGATGAAAGAGAGTGTAGAAGAAGCGGTGAAAGATGCTGACTATATTTCTATGCACCTTCCTCTTACTGATGAAACACGGGGGATTATGTGTACGAATATCTTCCAACATTGTACAAAAAGTCCAGTTGTGATCAACACAGGACGAGGTGCATGTATAGATGCGAATGCGATGAAACAAGCTCTAATGGACGGAACAATTAGTCACTATGCAACAGATGTCTATCCAAGTGACCCTCCAAGTGAAGATTACCCCCTTCTTTCATGTGATAAAGTAACATTAACACCTCACATAGGGGCCGGCACTGTAGAAAACTTACTCCGTATTGGAGATGAAGCTGTAGCCATTATTACAGAATTAATAAAGGGAGGAAAATTATGAGCCGTAAGAAAAACTTCTTTGCCGGACCTTCAGTACTCCCCCTTGAAGTGCTGCATCAATTACATGAAGACCTCCTCGACTATAAAGGGTATGGGGTGAGTATGATTGAAGCAAGTCATAGAGGAGAACCTTTTGAAGGGATGTATAACGACACTGTAAGTCTATTGAGAGAGTTGATGAACATTCCACAAGATTACGAAGTATTCTTCTTAGGAGGAGGGGCAACCCTTCAATTTTCTATGATTCCTATGAACTTCTTAGCCCCAGGTAGTGTTGCAGATTATGCAAAAACCGGCACATGGGGAAATAAAGCAGTCCAAGATGCTCAAAAAATAGGAGATGTTAATCTCTATTATGATGGAACTGATACGAAGTTTTCATCCCTTCCTGATCCAAAAAGTGTCCATCCATCGAAAAACTCATCATATCTTTATCTTTGCTCTAATGAAACCATTGGGGGAATTGAGTGGAAAGATTGGCCCGAAACCGGTTCTGTCCCATTAATTGCAGATATGTCGAGTGACCTCCTGAGCCGACCAGTTCCTGTAGAGAAGTTCTCTATGATCTATGGTGGAGTACAAAAGAATCTAGGACCCGCTGGTGCTACCCTTGTTATCCTAAAAAAAGATATGTTAGAGAGACAAAACAAGAACCTCACAGCATACCTTGATTACAAAGTGCATGCAAAAGGGGAAGGCCTTTACAATACCCCTCCAGTATTTAGTATTTGGGGAGTGAAATTAGTCTTAGAGTGGATTAAACGTAATGGTGGAGCAGAGGGAATGGCAAAAAGAGCATCCTTGAAATCATCTATTATCTACAACACAATCGATAATAGTGGTGGGTTTATCACTTCTCCTGTAGATAAGAATTATCGATCTAAGATGAATATTGTCTTTAGATTAAAGAGTGAAGAGCTAGAGAAGAAATTCTTAAGTGAAGCGACAAAAGAGGGAATGCTCGGACTCAAAGGACACCGTAGTGTAGGTGGACTAAGGGCAAGCGTATACAACTCTCTTCCTGTTGAGGATGTTCAATCCTTAGCTGAATTTATGAAAGAATTCCAAAGAGTGAATGGATAATGAAAAAAATAGACGAGACAAATAAAGCAATAATTCGACAGCTCACTGATGGAAGAAAAGCCTACAGTGCGATCGCCGAGGAACTCTCTATCACAGAAAACACTGTTCGTGCCAGGGTGAATAAACTCATTGATGAAGGGATCCTTCATATCAGTGGTCTTATCAACCCAGAGTACCTACCTGAAGTGCAAGTGGTCGTGATGGGAGTAAAGCTTAAAACTCTCGATCTTGGGCGAAAAGCACAAGAGTTTAGTCACCTACGTGGAGTAGTCTCTGCTGTTGTTGTTACAGGGCGCTATGACTTAATTGTGCAAGTCCTCCTTAGTGACGATGAAAGCTTAAGTCTTCTTGATTTCTTTAAAAAAGAATTATCGAGAGTTCCAGAGATACTAGAAGTAGAAACTTTCGTTGTCTACCAATCTCACAATTACAGAATTCCATATATCTTATAAGAGATAAAAAAAAACAATATTGCCCCTTATTTTGAAGATTTTCAGAGTAAGGGGAGTTTTTTCATTAGTCGTAAAGATTTTATCCAACTATAATACAGGTGCCTTAGTGTACCTAAAGCACCGCAAAGAAACGATACGTATATTTTTAGGTATAAATTTTAATAATCAGGTAGAGCTAGAATTAAGAAGAACCCTATTATCAAAAAAGGCCATACCACTGAAGAGGTCCTCCTTCGTCATCAATACACGATATCTCAAACGCTGCGCTCACTTACATCCCTCGTACGTACTCCTTCATCAGTATTAGAAAAAAAGATACTACTTGATTAGCATAAGACTATAAAGAAGCGCTAATCCAAATATGGTGAACGGTTACCCTTTACGTATAGGCTTCTTGATATTCTGAAAATTAAAAAATAGAAATTGGAAAAGTAAAAGATCTTTTATGTAGCTTGACTTAAACCGATGTGTTTTTAATAAAGTCTCCTGTATATATGGTCAATCAAGTAAAAATAATCTAAAAGGAGCAATCTCTCAATTATTAAATTCCTTATGCCTTATACCACGCATATACGCAATTATCATCCCTGTTTTTGAGCATATTCGTAGTAAGGACGGTAATTTTTACCTTATAAATTGAGATTTATATAATATTTGCTAAATATTTTTATGTTTACAGTAATTTATAGATAATTAAATATCGTAAAGTGAAAAAAATAAAAAAAAGGTTGACAGCAGATTATCTACCCCCCATAATACCAATATGATTCATTATACAAACAGTAGTTCAAATAGTGAC
>CAYZUR010000201.1:0-4245 GCA_964481535.1 uncultured Spirochaetaceae bacterium
ATGGTGAATGAAAAGGGTACAGGAGCTAAGGGATTACTCTTACTAACTAGTGGGTACCTTATATGGGGACTCCTTCCTCTCTATTGGAGATTTTTATCTCATGTTTCATCTATTGAAATATTACTGCACAGAGTATTGTGGTCCGCTATGTTGTGTTCCTTGTACATGATGATAGGTAAGAAAAATCCATTTACTTTTCTTAAACATACCCTTACTCATCATCCCATGTGGCTCCTTTTACTTAGTTCTCTTTTGTTAAGCATTAACTGGCTCTCTTATATCTATGCTGTCACTACGAATCAATTGCTTCAAGCAAGTATGGGCTATTTTATCTCTCCTCTTTTGATAGTATTTTTTGGTCTCATCGTATTCAAAGAGAAGATGGGGTCATTACAGACAATTGCTCTAGTGATATGTGCCATTGCAGTAATGTATGCGATTGTAGGGGTTGGAGAAATACCCTACCTCTCTATTGCTATTGGACTTTCTTTTTCTCTTTATACGATGTGTAAGAAATTAATCAAGTTAGATGGAATTCAGTCCCTCCTGATAGATACCACTCTTCTATTGCCCCTCGTGCTAGTTACGATGATCTATATGGCCATAAAAGGGACATCATCTTTTACGCACCTCGATATCTCAACAGATATGCTTCTTATTGGTGGAGGACTGGCAACATTTATTCCCCTCTCTTTGTATATTAGTGGCACTCTTATTACGAGTACAAAGAGTGTTGGATTTTTACAGTTCATTACACCAGTTATGGCCTTTTTACTTGGATTGTTTGTATTTCATGAATCTTTTGATAGTAGTGATGCTATAATCTTTTCCTTTATCTTTATTGGTGTCATCCTCTATCTTTTTTCATTAAAGAGGAAAAGTAGAAAGAGATAATATACATTGTGAGTATGTTACGTAAGATGTATCTCTATTTATTCGCTTTTTTATGTTGAAAATTATTCATAATTATACATTTCTATTTATTGTTGATATCACTTGTTAACAGTTAACAATCATTAACTTATTACATCAATTAGAGTTACTCAATTTTAGACAAAAACAGATGCATAATGTAGAGAAAAACAACTTGCTCATTAAGCCTCTCGTGTAGTAAATTGTAAATAAAGGGAGAGTTTTAGTGACATTAATACCTGGACTATGGACTTTTATTCTATCCTCAGCGCTCATGCTTTTTATTTGGATTTTTAGTATTCAATACATAAAACAGCCAATAGGAAGAGCATTTTTCATGCTCATTTCAGCAGCTCTTGCGTGGTCTCTTCTCTATATTGGAGAGTTAGTATCTACAGATTTTGCGATAAAATTTCTCTATGCACGTTTACAATATCTTGGAATAACTATTCTTCCATTGGCGTGGTTATTACTTGCTTCTCGACACACCAAGATTGCGGTTTCTCCAATCATTTGGAAGGTGTTGTGGGGTGTTTTTGGCGTATTTTGCATCTTTATTTTTCTTATTCCATCTCCCAATCTCTTTTGGGGAAATGTGACAATGCTTCTTTTACCCAATACCACTAATGTGTCTGTTCTCGATTATAACTATGGTCCACTATTCTATTTCCTCCTTGTTCCGTATACGTATATTGTCTTACTTTCTTCTCTTATAATAATGATTAGAGGATTATCTAAGGGGCATCGGTTTTACCGTAAGCAACTGTATTTAGTGATTGCTGGTACACTTATTCCAGCCATCATTAACATCCTCTATGTGATAGGAATAACTCCTATCCCACATATGAACTTTTCAACAGCAGGGATGAGTGTGAGTGGTGTTCTTGTAGGGTATGCTCTGTTTCGTTACAGGTTTCTCGCAATTTCCCCCGTTGCACGAGACCTCATCATCGACACAATGCTTGATGGTGTTATCGTAGTTGATGATGAAATGAAAGTGTTAGATGTGAATGCTGCTGCAAAAACGTTGCTAGGTACATATGATATTGCACTCGGTAGGAATCTATGTGAACTGATTCCCATTGGAATTATGTCTAATATTGAAGTTCTGATAAAAAAAAGTCAAAGAGAACCTGAACTTATTACGTATAGAGATAAAGTATTTGATGTCCATGTCTCCTCTTTAGTTGAATTGGGGGGAAAACATTGTGGGTATCTTATTATGTTCCATGATGTGAGTGAGAGAGAGAAATTACATCATCAAGTGAAGATGAATGCAAAGCTTGACCCTCTTACCCAGATTCTCAACAGAAAAGCTTTATTTGAAGAAATAGAGAGTGAACGATTGAGATTGTCACATACAAAAGGATGCCTCTCTCTCATTATGATGGATATAGATCATTTTAAAGACGTGAATGATACCTATGGACATGAAGGTGGAGATAGAGCGATAGCAAAATTAGTAGAAGTGATAGATCAAATATTAGGGGATCAACACATATTTGGTCGCTATGGTGGAGATGAATTTATTGTTGCCTTAATTGATACACCTTTTGAAAAAACGTTAGAAATTGCACGCCTAATTCATTCGCGCCTTACAAGCACTCTCGTTCTCTCATCTAAAGCTTCTTTCTTAATTCAACTCTCTCTTGGAGCTGTGACGATTGGAGAAGAGGGTAATTTCCCTGTCCCCTCTACTAGTGATGAAATTGTTGCTCTTGCTGACTCTGCTCTCTATGCAGCAAAAGAACAGGGACGAAATACAGTTGCATTTGTCCACCCAAAACGTGGGAAAAAAATAGACCCTCAAGTTGTTATTGAGGGCCTCATCTAAATCCTTATTTATTTAAGCAAGAATTTTACTCATATCTTCTTCTGCTGTAGAAATTGGAGTAATTCCAAAATTATCAACCAAAATCTTTAATACATTAGGACTCACGAAAGCAGGAAGAGTAGGTCCTAGGTGAATATTCTTTACCCCTAAGTGTAGAAGTGTAAGTAATATACACACAGCCTTCTGTTCATACCACGAAAGGATGAATGAGAGTGGTAATTCATTTACTCCAACTTCAAATGCATTAGCTAGGGCAAGAGCTACTTCTATTGCACCGTAGGAGTCGTTACATTGACCCATATCTAATAGGCGTGGGATAGTACCAATATTACCAAGTTTCATATCATTAAATCTAAATTTTCCACAAGCAAGAGTTAAGATAACTGTATCTTTAGGAGAATTTTCAACAAAATCAGTATAGTAGTTTCTTCCAACACGAGCTCCATCACATCCACCAACTAAGAAGAAGTGTTTGATATCTCCACTCTTTACAGCACTAATAACATCTCCTGCAACTGAAAGAACCGTTGCTCTTCCAAATCCAGTGGTCATTGTATCGCCGCCATTAATACCATACATTTTCTTATCTTCTGCATATCCACCCAATTCGAGGGCTTTTTTAATCACTGGTGTAAAGTCTTTATCTTCTCCAATATGAACAAGCTCAGGATATGAGACAACTTCTGTTGTGAAGATTCTGTCCTTGTAGTTCTCTTTTGGTGGCATTAAGCAGTTAGTAGTAAAGAGGACTGCACCGGGAAGGTCAATAAACTCTTTTTGTTGATTTTGCCATGCTGTTCCAAAGTTTCCTTTGAGGTGACTAAATGCTCTGAGTTTAGGATATCCGTGGCAAGGAAGCATCTCTCCGTGAGTGTAGATGTTAATTCCTTTTCCTTCTGTTTGAATAAGTAATTGATATAAATCATAAAGATCATGGCCACTGACGACAATGAAAGGACCTTTTTCTATCATAAGGGGAACTTCAATTGGGGTAGGGTCACCATAGGTTTCTGTATTCGCTTGATCAAGAAGTTTCATACAAGCCAAGTTTACTTCACCAGTTTTTAATACAAGAGGAAGTAATTCTTCAACACTTCCTTTTCCACCAACAGCTCTCATTGCACTAAAGAAAAAGTCATTTACTTCTTTGTCTTTATAGCCAAGAACCCATGCGTGGAAAGCATATGCTCCCATTCCTCTTAAGCCTAAAAGGATGAGGGATTTTAGAGAACGAATATCTTCATTATCTTCCCATACTTCTTTCATTGTGTAGATATTGAGCTCTCCACCATATGATAAAGTAATTGCCTCAATTCTGCTAATGAGGTCTTTTAAGGTAACATCATAAAAGCTTACGTTCGTAATTGCAGTAAACATTCCTTCTAACATGATATGATAGGTTGCATCATTCATATCTTTCTTTTCTGTTGCTACAGCTAGAGCCACTAGTGCACTCGTCATATCATCTTGTAAGTTAGCGATGTCAGCAGTTTTCCCGC
>CAYZUR010000202.1:0-4233 GCA_964481535.1 uncultured Spirochaetaceae bacterium
CAATGTTCCTTAGGTCAGTACTGGATACGCTCATATGTCCTCCTATGATGAATGTATCAAAAGATACATCTTGATTATCGTAAGATGAACTTTGGCTCCTGTCAAACAATTAATATCAAATACTACATTTTTCGAGCAAAATGACTGAATTCCATCGTAAAGGTGCCTCTTCCTTGGGTACTACTGCGCAAGACAGTAGAATATCCAAACAACTGAGAAAGAGGTGCCTTGGCCATTACGTGCTCTCCTGTACTTCGACTTTCGAGGGAATTAATCAAACCACCTCGAGCTGTGAGAGAGGACATTACTTCCCCTACGAACAGATTTGGAACGGTAATATCTATCTTCATAATAGGTTCAAGTAACACTGGTGTTGCCTTTCGTCCAGCATTTTCAAAACACATCGCACTTGCAGCTTCAAAAGCAAATTCAGATACAGTGAGTAAAGAAAATTCTGCCCGTAAAAGAACAACTTCAATATCTACAACTTCATATCCAAATCTAATACCCGAGGTGATTGAGTTATCAATTCCTCTCTTTACTGCATCAGCGTATATAACAGGGAGTGCCCGCGAGGAAACTTTTGAAGAAAACTTTACCCCACTGCCAATAGGAAGAGGACGAATAAGTAATTCAACAGTTGCATCATGTTCTTTCCCGCCAAGAACCTTATTGAAATGCTCACTATAGGTGACCTCTTTTTCAATTGATTCTCTGTAGGTCACTTGAGGTTTTCCTATTCGAGCTTCTACCTTCATTTCACTTACTAATCGAGTCACTAGAACATCTAGGTGCAGCTCTCCCATCCCAGAAATTATTAACTGTCCAGTATCACTGTGTTCTTTCCAGGTGAAAGTAGGATCCTCTGTAGATAATATTGTCAAAGATGATTTTAGCTTAGCTTGATCAGATAACGTTTTTGGTTCTATAGCAACAGAGATAACAGGTTCTGGGAAGTTCATATCTTCAAGGAGTATCTGAGCCCCTTCACTTCCAATAGTATCTCCAGTTTGGGCATGTTTGAATCCAATAATGACCCCAATATCACCAGCAGCTAATGAATCAATAGGTTCTGGTTTAGAAGCATGCATTCGGACAATTCTATTCACCCTTTCTCTTTTCTTTTTTGTAATATTGAGAATAGCTGTTCCTTTTTTTATTACCCCAGAATAGACACGAACAAAGCATAACGGTCCAGCTTCTCTGTCATGTTGAATTTTGAAAATAAGGGCAAGAGGATGACCATCAGGATCATGAGGCACATCAACTTCTTTTTGATGTTTTACTGAGATACCTTTAAGGGGTGGGACTTCTAGTGGGGAAGGGAGAAGATCAACAATACCATTTAAAAGGGGCTGTACCCCAATATTTTTTAAAGAAGCACCAACGAATGTTGGGTAAAGATTTCGTTTCAAGGTTTCTTTTCTGAGTACTGTATAAATCAATTCTCTAGGAATCTCTTGTCCTGAGAAATAGAGTTCTGTAATTTCATCTGAGTATGAGGCAACTGAATCGATAAGATAATCATACCAAGTTGAAGTGAGTTCTTCCAGTTCAGGTGGAATTTCTCCACTTTCCATACTTGAACCAAAGTCCGTTACTTCAAAAGTAATTTTCTTCTTTTCAATGATATCAATAATTCCGGAAAATTCTGATTCGTTCCCAATAGGAAGATAAAGGGGAACAGGTGTAATAGAGAACTTAGTCCTGAGTTCTTCAATAACAGAATAAAAATCTGCCCCCAGACGGTCCATTTTATTTACAAATATGATTCTTGGAACCTTATAATAATCTGCTTGTTTCCACACAGTTTCTGTTTGAGGTTCAACTCCGCTTACTCCACAAATTACAGCAACAGCACCATCTAATACACGCAAAGATCTCTCTACTTCAGCAGTAAAATCTACGTGACCGGGAGTGTCAATAATATTTATCCGATGTTCTTTCCAATAACATGTAGTAGCTGCACTACTAATGGTAATTCCTCTATTTTGTTCCTGTTCCATAAAGTCCATAGAAGCTTGACCATCATCTACTTCACCAATTCTATAGTTTTCACCTGTATAGAATAATATTCGTTCTGTGGTAGTTGTCTTTCCTGCATCAATGTGAGCCATGATACCTATGTTTCTTGTGAGCCTATCGTCCATAAAAAATTCCTTATTGTGTCATAATTAGCAACAGCGTGTAAAAATCTATAAAGAGAATACCATAATTGAGATATTGATGAAAGTATCTCCTATTTCCTTTTAGAAGCTATTATTCGTAAAGAATTGGCTACTGCAAGAAGAGCAACTCCTGTATCTGCAAATACAGCCATCCATAGGGTAGAAAGTGAGAATAAAGAGAGAATCATCACAAGAATCTTAATTGAAATCGCAAAAGTAATATTTTGGGTGACAATTGCCATTGTTTTTTTACTCTTTTCAAGCAAATCAATGATCTTCCCCAAATCATCCTTCATAATAACAATATCAGATGATTCAATAGCTGCATCACTTCCCATCGTTCCCATAGAAATCCCTATGTCGCTCATCCTCAATACTGGTGCATCATTGATCCCGTCTCCTACAAAGACTACATGAGTCCCTGTTTTCTTGTTGGCAATAATTTCTTCTACTTTCTCTAATTTCTCATGTGGTAATTGCCTGTAGTAGTAAGTATCTATGCCTACTTCCAATGCAACACTCTTTACTGCTTTTTCACTATCTCCAGAGAGAAGTATCGTTTCAATACCTCTCTTTTTTAACTCAGTTATTGTCTTTTTACTCTCATCCTTCACCCTATCACTTAACACAATTGTTCCGCATAAAGTATTATCAATTGAAACAAATAAGTGATCATCTCTTTCAAGGGACTCATCATGATTATGGATTATCTCCATTTCATCAACAAAGCTATGATTTGTAACACTTATTTTTTTGCCATCAACAGAACCCGTGATTCCTTTACCAGGGTGTTCTGTAATATCACTCATAGCGGTACTCACTTCTCCTTTAAAGGAAGACGTAATAGACCTTGCTATGACGTGGTGGGTAAGAGACTCAAGACTAGCTGCATAGTACAATATCTCTTCTTCTGTGTAAGGAGTACTGTCTGACAACATCACTTTTTTAACATGTAATTCTCCTGTAGTAATTGTTCCTGTTTTATCAAACACAACAGTACTCACCTTATGTAAGGATTCAAGAAAGTTCCCCCCCTTTACCAAAACTCCATTACGAGCTAAGGAGCCAATTCCAGCAAACATTCCTAGAGGAACAGATAATACAAGGGCACAAGGGCAGGAGACTACAAGGAAAACAAGGGCTCTATATATCCACACATCAAAAGGAGAAGAAGTGAGAAGGGGAATAATAAAGGCAACAAAAAGTGCGCTAAAGACAACAATAGGGGTGTAATAGGCACTAAAACGTGTGATAAACCGCTCAGTTTTTGCTTTTCTCATCCCAGCATCTTCTACAAGGTGAAGTAAACGGGCAACGGTAGAATTCTCATAGTCACTCGTCGCGCTTCCTATCAACAGTCCATTAGCATTAATAGACCCACTTAATAATAATGAACCAACTGTCACATTTACTGGTTTTGATTCACCTGTAAGGGCTCTCTCATCTATCTCTGAAATACCAGAAGTTATCACCATATCTACAGGAACACTCATCCCGGGTTTTATCACGATAATATCGCCAACTTTCACCTTTTCTACAGAGATTTTCTCTATTCTTTCCCCTGATTTTACAAAGGCAAAAGTTGGTTTCATCTCTATAAGGGATGAGACAGATTTTCTTGAGTGTTCAACTGCAAGCCCTTGAAAATATTCTCCAATTTGGTAAAAAGCCATAACAGCTGTAGCTTCAGGGAACTCCTTAATAATAAAAGCACCAATAGTTGCAACGCTCATTAAAAATTTCTCATCAAAAAAGCGACCTTTTAGCATATTTTTGAAAGCTGAAAGAAGAACATCATATCCACTGAGTAAGTAGGAGGCTATATAGATAATAAGGGATGGGATAAGGGAAGAGATAAAAAAATAGTTAATGAGAAGTAAGAGGATGCTCGAAGAAACACGAAGTGGAATTTTATAGGGATGATGGTCATTCTCGTGGTGAAAATGAGTGTTCTCTAACGTAATATGGACTTCACTTTCATGAGATTTAGCTATTCTTTCCAATTGCTTTTCTTCATGTACAGCATCAGTATACCTAACTTCTAATTTTTTATTAATAAAATTAA
>CAYZUR010000203.1:0-4223 GCA_964481535.1 uncultured Spirochaetaceae bacterium
CCATATAACGAGCTTGAGAGTAATGTGGTTCACCAGGCTCTGTATCAATTGTCTCATCTTGATCGACATTGTATATCTCATCAGGGTGGGGGAAGAAAGATGTGAGAAATGTATATTTGAAGTTCTTACTATAGGCGGTGAAGCGCCCCATATTATGGTATTGCAGGTTATCTGATACTAAGAAATTTCCTGTTTGTCCAGGACCCCAGCTTACCTTGTCTTTTCCTACTTCAAAGGTCCATCCTCTCCCTCCAATTGCAGCAAATCCAATATTTGGGACATTCCCATCAACAATGATTTCTTCTGGTCTCCAAAATTGTAAAAAGTTTGTAGTAAAGGCATATTTCCCATATAAAGGCGATGCTCCATCTGTTGGTGGATCTGGTTCAGAATATTTTGCATTAGCAAGATCTAGTTCCATCCTTGCATAGAAGAACCTCTGTAAAGATATTTCTATGGGAATAGAGAGGAGGGGTGCTCTTTTTGCATAATTGAAATTCCAATCTTCATTTTCATTAAAATGATCAGTATTGGGGTGAATATATGCCTCTAGAGCAAGTTTTGCATGAATAGAGAATGGAGCGATGCGTGTATGCAATGCTTGGTAAACATAGTTGTATGTTGGTATGGCGTCAATTGGCAATATATCCTTATCAATCTGTTCTACCATCAGCATGAGTTCATCATTGCTGTACGGAGCTGATGTAGAGGGGAGAGATTTTCCTGTTATAATATAAAGGGTTTTGATAGCTTTATAGATATCATTAGAAACTGGATATATTTTCATATCTACAGGAGAAGCTGCTAAGAGAAAAGAGGAACCCATTAAGGATAAAAGGAAAAAGAGAGTAATTACTCTCTTTCTCATTAGAGATTTCTTAGAAGAATAACCCCATTCCAATAGAGAGCTCAAATTCAATGTCTGTAATCGATATTTCATCATTAATGACTCGCTTTATATCAGATAAGTTAAATCCGAGTGACCCACGTATTGGATAACTAGGATACTTATTAATAATAGCATATCCCTCAACTCCTGCAGTAGTTAAAACCAGTAATTCATCGTCATTAGTTGGATCTTTAAAGATACCAAGATCAAAAAATGGAGAAATGTATGATTTTGCAAATCCAAAATTAATGAAATTCATCGATAAATTCACATTATACATAGTAGCCATTGTGAGATCATCATTTAATCCCAAGTTTTCAATTGTTCTGCTCCAAATCCCTCTTAAGTTATTTGCAGCACTTTCATAGAAATCAAATTTTTTCCCATGATCTGGGTCAGTAAAAAGACCTGTAAATTGAAAAGAAGGATTAAAATTCTTCGTGTAGAAAGGGAACCACGTAGCTCTAGTTTCAATTTTCCAATAGGAGAGGTCTTCGTAGTCTGCTTGAGGGTATTCTTCTACGGTGTGAGTAAAAGATGCAGCCAGTCCTTTTCGAAAATTCCCATTCCAGTTGATACTAGACTTGGTAAATGTATTTTCGAAAAGATAGGAGTATGCTAAAGAAGAGAATGTAGGCTTAATGTGGATAAATGCTCCAGCAGAAGGGGTCCACTTAAACTTGAAAGGAAGGTTATATGAGGATTCTATAGTAGCTCCCCCATTAAAATAGTAGAACTCTCTCGACTCGATATCCATATCAGTTTCAGCTGAGAGGGAAAAATCTACTGGGATAAAAAGGAATTTTACTCTACTAGATTTAAGTCTCGTATAGGTATAGAATTTCGACTTATTTGTATGAACCTTCAATGTATTAGAAAGAGAAGCTAACTCTCCATTAAGGCGGAAAGGACCAATATTCCATGAAAGGCCATATTCTTCTACATTCCACATCGAAAAATCAGAAGAAGGAGAGAAATCGGCCCATGAAGAGATACTCAGTTTACTCTTGAACAACGTAATATTGTTCCAACTACCATTAATATCAAATTCTCCATTTGAACTGCTATTTTTCTTTTGGCTATAATCTATTGAAAAATCTAGCTCCGTTGTCCCTATAGGGAGGGACGATATATCTAATGCAATAAAATCTTCTCTATTTTCCCATCCAGCAACTCCACCCTCTCCTTGAGAGATATGTCCCACAAATTCAAGGTCTGCAAATGTTCCAAATAGATTTTTTTCGAACATTTTCACTCCTAGTCGTAACCCCATCGTATCGTTATCAAATTTGGGGTAAGGGAGGATTAAGAACGTTGAAGCATCTTCTATATAAAAATTTACTATATACGAAGTATTTTGTGTTTGCATTGGGTCTATTGTGTAGGTGTAAGAAGCTACAGAAAAGAATCTCATATTAATAAGAAATTGCTTTTTTTGATCAAGATACGTAATCATCTCTTCTTCAGTTTTAAAGATATGTTTATCATCTGCAGAGAAAAGTGCTTTTCTTAATACACCCTCTTTCGTACTTCCATCGATGGTAAAATTATATGAAGATATTGAATAAGGAATATCCTTAGATACAGTTTCTACAGAGTATAGCTGTAGAGTGAGAATGAATAAAAGAAATAAAAAGACTACATGCCTTTTCTTGTGTAACAAATTAATGCTCCTAGTGGTATGAACCAAAGATTATATAAAAAATACATAATCTTATATATTATAACTACATAAAGAAAAAATATTATGTACAATTATTGGAAAATAATCAATAACTATACTCTCCACATCATAAATATAAACACCTAAGTCCCCATTATATTACAAAATAGGGGAAAATAATTATTATAATGTTCCTCTATAGTAGATTTCTTCATATGCTTTTATAGCAATAGGTAAATCATAGTGCTCTTTTACTACCTCTAATCCAGCATTTCCACACGCTTCTCTCTTTTTATCATCATCTAATAATAATTCTATTTTTGTGACAAAATCAGCTGATGAATCAGTGGAGCATAAGTATCCAGTTATTCCTTCTTTTACTAATTCTTTATTTGCCTCTATGTTAGAAGCAACAACAGCCTTTTTCATAGCCATTGCCTCTAGTATTGAAACAGAGAGACCTTCCCATAAGGAAGTTTGAAGATAGAGAGTGGCTTGTGAAACTATCTCTAATGCTTTAGCCCTCTCTACATATCCTGTGATAGTAATATTGGGAGCTTGAAGAGCCTCTTTAAGTGGACCATCTCCAACCCAGATGAATGAAATATGGGCAAGAGCAAGGGCTATTTCATTAAATAATAGTGGGTTTTTCTGATTAGATATTCGCCCACTTATAACGACAGTGTTCTCTTTAATTGTAGAGGAGATGGGAATTTTTGTAAGATCTATAAAATTACTTATCATCTCTACATGGTGAGTAAGAGTTTTTGCACGGTTGTATTCATCTCTACTAATGGCGAGAATAGTTCCCCCAAAAAGGAAAGCTAATAGTTTCTCGGCAGTTCTAAATGCCAATCGTTTTATCATACTCGAGTCTTCTTTTAAGAATGAAAATCCATGAGGGGTATATAGCAATAATCCTTTGTGGTGCCCTTTAGTGGCAATTCTTCCTACAGCTCCTGCCATAGAGGAGTGGAGGTGAATCACATCTGGCTTATATTCATCAATAATGTTTTTTATTAAACGAATAGATTTTATCAGGTTGTGTGGACCATCCATTGCAACATATGATAAGGAAACACCTGTGGTAGCAAAATCTTCTTTGTAAGAAGCTGGTGAATCTGGACGCAGGGAGTGAATGATACGCACTTCAAACCTACGTGGGTCAATATTACATGCTATATCATGAGATATTGAATATACTCCCGTAGAAAAGCTCTCCACCACAAAAAGAACCTTAATTTTTTTATTATCTTTAACCATAGAGTTGAGTATATCATAAAGGCCTAATAATGGTGACTCATATTACTACTTCTTTGATGCTATCTAGATAGCATCAAAGAAAGAGTAAATAAAGAGATATTCAAAATATTTATAGAAATATACGAGCACCTACACTAACTACATGATCAAAGAGAGGTTCATTGTAACTACTAAAATTAGAACCAGAAGGATCATCTCTTCCATCAAAGGTAGTTTTAAGAATATCTTTCTTCCACGTTGTGGTGAATCTATATGATCCATTAAGTTCAATGGGCAAGGAGCCAAATGATTTAGAAGCTTCTATTTTGATAGTAAGAAGATGTTCAAACACATTGTTCCAGAAATCTTTGTCTTCATACCCGCCAGCTTTACTAATTGAATAGTCCATAAATTGCGCTATATCGAACC
>CAYZUR010000204.1:0-4222 GCA_964481535.1 uncultured Spirochaetaceae bacterium
TTTGGACAAGGTGTTTATTCAGCTAAGATGAGAATTGAGTCGAAGAAAAATTTCACCAGGAGTAAAACATCTATTTCTATAGATCCTTTCTTTGTTAATTCTCCTGGAACTACAAAGAACCAGGAAGAATCTAAAAACCAAGAAGAGACACCAACAGAAACTCCTAAAAAGAACACAGATCCATTAGAACCTATTAAAGTAGTTCGAGTAGAAGGAAGACTGATTCCTGTAGATACCGCAGAGCTTGAGAAAGCTAAAATTGCTAGAGAACGTGATGCAAAGGTTCTTGAAGTAGAAGTAACAGAAGAGACTCCAGTAAGTGCTGAAAGCCAGACTGCTCTTGCACATCAAGCAGCTCTTGCAACAGAGGGCAAGATTTTAAATGAGAAGACTGTTGTTTATGAATCTAAAGATCAATTAGATTTTGCAACATTTATGCTCTCACCCAATATCGAAGCTGTCACGAAAACAGACGATGGAGTAACCCTTTCTTTACGAAATGAAGAAGGAACGATTTCAACTCTTAATCTAAGACTTGCTACAGAAGATATGGAGTTAAGTGATCCTGATTTAGCTTATGTAGAAGACTCTGAAGCTCCATATGCTTTAAGCAGGATGAAGGAAGAGAGAGCTTTAGAGTGGCAAGAGAGAAAGCTCATTAAAGAAAAGATTGGTGATGTTGTTGGCCATACAGGTGGTAAGATTTCAACAGCAGACCTAGAGGCCAATGTAGATGCATTCAAGGTCGTAGCAGATACTCTAGGGCTTACTGTGGATGAGATGCTCGATAAGAACATTGTTATTAACCTTGCTAATGAAGTGGTTGTGCCGAGTGAAAAAGAGGGGGAACAAGCAAAGAAAGGTAGGGGTTCTGTTGAATACGACATAGTTGATGGACAAAAACGATATACCATTACTCTCTCAAAGAAAGCAGATGTGTCTACCGTACTCCATGAATTAGGCCATACCCTTAGAGGCCTCGCTACTCCAGAACAGCTTTCTGAATTTAAAAAACACTACGGAAGCGAGGAATTAGAAGGTGCATTTCTAGATGATATTACAAAAAAAGGTGAGAAGTTTGCAGTAGCAGGAAAAGAATTTAACACATACAAAGAAGCTGCCGAATATGTGAATGTCTTTGAAGAGAGATTTGCTAATGATTTTGTTGCCTATTTACGAACAGGGATGGCTCCAACTACAGAATTAAAAAATGTCTTCTCCAGGATGAAAGCAGTACTTATTCGTCTTATTGACGAGTTTGGTTATAGATTAACTCCAGAAGTACAGCAAGCTTTTGACAATCTCATTAGTGGCAAAACACAGTCATCATTTAGCGAACAAGTCCCAAAGGTTCTTGATGGTGTTAAAGATTTTTCTGATGCAGAGGGGAATGTATTGTTTCAAGGAGAGAGTTATAGTCAAGTTAGAGACCAATACATCAATTCTAAAGATTGGATGAAAGCCCCTAACGGGAAGAAAACGAACCTTTCAGAAGAACAGTGGATAGCTGTAAGGACCCCTGCATTTATTAGATGGTTTGGTGACTGGATTAATGATCCAGAGAACGCATCAAAGTTAATAGATAAAAATGGTGAGCCAATGGTCTTCTACCACGGTACTGAGCAAAAAGGATTAGTCGAGTTTGATAAAGAATATATAGGATCAGGAACTGATGATGGATTTTTTAGTAGTGGATTCTATTTTGCTTCAGATAAAAAAAATGCAGAAGGTTATGGTGAGAACCTACTACAAGTATTCTTAAAAATGGTTAACCCTTTTGATTATCAGCATCTTTTTAATTGGAAAAACGGAGAAATATCTCATACTTCTACTAATTTAGCATATTGGTACAACTTAGGAATGCTCGACAAGGAATTCCAGTGGGATGATGTGGCCGAGACTGATATTTCTTGGAATGATTTTGTGAACAGGATTGATGAATTATCAAAAACTTTATCAGACCCTTTTGCAGAATTTATGAAAGAGAATGATATAGATCCTGAATACTTTGATGAAATGGATGCATTTGAGTTTGGGCCAGACTCTCACTTCTTAACAGATGTTCTGGAAAGAAATGGATATGATGGCGTTATTGGATACGGAAAAAATGATAATACTCCTGGGTTTAGCGTAACAGATGAAGAGTTTGTCATATTTGAACCCAATCAGATCAAATCTGCCACCAGTAACAACGTATCTTTTAGCAACGACAATCCTAATATCCTCTTCCAAGAAGCTCCAAAAGACTATAAGCCAAAAAGCACAGGAATTGGGTACAAGGTCTTTTTTAGAAAGAATGGGAAACTATATCCTCCAATGGTTGCAAACCCTGGAGGGGAAGGTACCCCAGTAGGCAAGTGGCTCATTGCAGATTCAGCCCCTGTTGCTAAACAAACAAAAACGGGTAGACCACTTGTGAAAGCAGGCGGAAAGGGAACCCGAGGAAGTAGTGGGTATCTTGCTTATAGACCAGGTTGGCATTTAGGGGAGATTCCATATGCAACACAATTCAATAGATTTAATGAATTAACAGGTGAGAAAGATCTGTTCCCAAAGGACTTTGTTTGGGCTGAAGTTGAATACAATAATGAAACTGATTATAAAGATGAAGCAAAGGAAAACGGTATCACAAAGAATGGCAAATTTAGGCACGCTTATGCAAGCCTTGATAAGATGCCGACTGATGGATTTTATAACTATAGGACAAACCCAGACCCAACAACTGATCCTTGGATAATCACAGGGGCTATAAAGGTGAATAAGATTCTGTCTCGTGCAGAGGTTGATGAGATAGTAAAAAAAGCTGGTAGAGAATCTCAGAAAGTAGAAGGAGATAGTACACTATACCAACTTGATGCTTGGCATGGCTCCCCGCATATTTTTGATAAATTCTCGATGAGTAGGGTAAATTGGGGTGAAGGGTCCCAAGAACAAGGTTGGGGATTATATTTTACAGGTAAAGAAGAGATTGCAAAGTGGTACGCTTCTCAATTAAATAATTATGAACCAGATGTTAAAATTACAATGAACGGTAATGTCTTAAAAGATTATAAGAAAATAAAGAATAACTTAGAAAGTGTTGAAGATGTTATTGCTCAAGCTATTACTGAAGTTGTGTATGAGAAAGAAAGAGATCGATATAATATAGAAGAAGAGGGGAAAACTGATTCCGAGTTTAACGAAGAAGTTATAGAAGAAGCTGTTACTTATTTACGATATAGTAGTGATGAAAATTCAGTTGTAGCTGCAGAGTTCTTATCCACAATAAAACCTAATGATTTAGAAATCGAAGTAGAGAAATATAGATCTCTATATAAAGCTACGTTGCATAAAGGCAAAGATCCTTCAAAATATCGATACCTAGATTATTATAAAGAGACACCAAAAGATATTATCAACAAAGTTTTAAAGATAATTGAAGAAAGATATGCACCTGAAATTAATTGGCTCTTTTCAGAATATAATGACTTTGAAGAGTTTAGTAGTGTTATGAGAAACGACATAGAAGATGAATATGTAATCTGGAATAATGTGACTCAAGATGATTTTTACGATAAAATCAAAGAATTAATAGGTGACAAAACAGGCGTAAAAACATCTAAGCTATTTTTAGAAGCTGGAGTTGACGGCCATAAATATCCTTCTGAGGATGAAGGTGAATTTAACTATGTTGTGTTTGATGACAGTGCAGTGACCATTGAGGCTCAAACTCTATTCCAGAAGGCCCCTGTTATAGCTACCCAAGCGTTTAAAAAATGGTTCAAAGACAGTAAAGTTGTTGATAGCGAAGGTAACCCGTTGGTTGTATATCACGGCACAGATACAAATTTCACAACATTTGAACAAGGTGATATTGGGTTCCATTTTGGCACAAAAAAAGCTACATTAAGTAGAGCGGGTAAGGGTACCAACGTTCTGCCTGTTTATTTAAGTATTAAAAACCCTCTCATTATTGATCACGATATTTACCAATGGGATGGGTCTCCTAATTCTAATGGTAACGGAATGGATCTCTTTGAACTTTTGGAGAAAATGGGAATTGATACAAATAACGCTGTTTTGACGGAAGAGGAAGTCGATTCTTCAGAAGAAGCTTTTGATAGTGGTAATATGTATCATGGCTTACTTAAAACTAGAAGAGCAGTACAAAACGCTGGGTATGATGGGATCATCTATAAGAATGAACATGAAGATAAAGGAAGTATTTCTTATATTGCCTTAG
>CAYZUR010000205.1:0-4217 GCA_964481535.1 uncultured Spirochaetaceae bacterium
CTTCTCAGGTAATTGAAATCAGAATTTCATTTTTAGATTTACTTGAAGTATTCAAAACATTCATTGGTACTCATCAAAAAATCGGAGTCGTTGGCTTCTCAAGTTTAGTTGAACCTTCACGTGCTATATGCCAATCATTAGGTATCAACGCACACTATTATATAGTTGAAGATGAGAATGAAGTCTTTTCGAAAATTGAGGCCATAAAGCATGATGGAATTGAATGTATCGTTGGTGATGTTATTTCTGTTCGAATTGCTGAAAAATATGACATCAAATTCCACCTTATTGAATCAGGGCTGGATTCTGTAAAAGAAGTTATTGAAAAAGCGTTGATTATTCAATCAAATATTAACACTGAGTTGGAAAAACTAGGAAAAATCCGAGCTATTTTCAACTGTGTAAAAGATGGTATTCTTTCTATAGATAAAGAAGGACGAATTGATCAGTATAATAGTAAAGCCAAAGAATATTTAACACATGATAAAGAAATTACGTTAAAAAATCTTCACATCAATCAATTGATTCCTGATAATAACATTTTCGATGTTATCAAGGATAACAAACATTCTTACTCAGAAATATTTTCCATCACTGGGTTAAATTATTCTTTTTATTCCTCTCCCATTTTAATCGATGGCAATTTCGAAGGAGCTGTAACAACATTTCAGCCAGTAAAAGAATTACAGAAAATTGAAAATAAGATTCGTAAGGCCATGTATAATAAAGGACTCTATGCTAAATATTCATTTGACAGTTTTGAGGTCTACTCAGAAGTGATGCGCAATTGCATTACTATTGCCCAACAATACAGCAGAACTTTAAGCAATATTCTCATCATTGGAGAGACAGGTACGGGTAAAGAATTAATGGCGCAGAGTATCCATAACAATAGTGAAGTAAAGGAGGGCCCCTTTGTTGCAATAAATTGTGGGGCACTCCCCGCGCCTCTCATGGAAAGTGAGTTATTTGGGTATGCTGAAGGGGCTTTTACTGGCGCCCTGAAAGGTGGAAAAACAGGGCTTATAGAAATTGCTCATAATGGGACTCTATTTCTGGATGAGATTAACTCCCTAGATATTAATCTTCAATCTAAACTTCTTCGTGTTATCCAAGAGCGTGAAATCATGAAAATTGGAGATCATAAAATACTTCCTGTTTCAGTGCGAATAATTTGTGCTTCGAACTCTTCTCTTAGTAAAGATATTCTTAATGGTACATTTCGAAAAGATTTGTATTATCGGTTGAATGTTTTAGATATCAATATTCCTTCGTTAAAACAAAGAAAAGAGGATATATTACCTTTATTCAACCATTTTTTAGTAAAATATAGCGAGATATATTTTTCAGGGAAGAGTATTCACATAGGGGCAAAAGTCGAAACTTTAATGATGCACCATGACTGGCCAGGAAATATTAGAGAATTAGAAAACTGGGCAGAAAAATGTGCGGTTCTTGTTTCGATGAATTCCGACATACAACTTGAATCCTACTTTACACACGAAGATGAAATGAATTCTCAAAAGGAGAATGGAAATGTTGAGTCCTACACAAAAGGTTCCCTCAAAGAAATTGAGAAAAATATTATCAACATTATTTTAGACGAAGAAGCAGGAAATATTACAAGAGCTGCAATTAGGCTCAATATAGATAGGAATACGTTAAAAAGAAAAATATCATCAACATAGCATCTTTTTAAAGCACTAACGACGTTAACTCCTCTTCTCTTCCAAGAAAGACCACAACCATTGATTCTGTAATTCCTTTCACCATGTTCACCACCTGATATGGTGGGACTCATATCATTCACTGAAAGTGAGTCACTACAAGAATATAGGTATAATGCATACATCTTTCCCATAAAACTCCTACATGTGAACGTAATAGGGTATAGGGTTGAAATAAATCTAAGACAACCTTTAAAAGATTTAATTGAAATAGAAATAATCCAATCCAATGAAAAAAAATCAGTATTTGAGTTGACTTGGTACATATTTTAATCCGATATATGGGATTGGAAGTTGGACTTTTATATTACAATAAACATACAACGCAGAGCTGGTCTATTGCGAGATACCTTAACTATTACATTCTCTGGCAAACCCTTCTCTGAGAGCCATTACATGCTGCTGTGGAAGAGTTCTAGACAAGATGTACATGGGAACCAATATTACTCTGAAAAGCCAGAGATGTAGAACTGGCTATGCCCTGTGTTGCTTGTGTATTTTGAGAAAGCTCCAGAGAGATTGTATGTAGCTCTGTGAGTGGTTATTAATCTCATAAAAAAAATAAGAGATTTAATTATGGAGTAATATCTTTTAATCAAGATATCTCAGGCTGGGATGTGAGTAAAGGTAAGAACCCTTCTAATTTTTCAGTGGGAAGTGTACTTCGTTCAGAAAATAATCCTATTCGGCAATTGGTGCTTGTGTGTTATCAATAGAATCTAAATATTAAATATCTGTTTTTCATGAAACATTTTACTATTGAAGTGATTGGGTTTACTAGATAACTACTCTTTGTTATAGTGCTTAGACAATAAAGACTTAAAATAAGGAGCAAATTATATGCCAGGAAAGTTTATTCTTAAAAAGACCCCCAAAGGGTTCTTCAGATTCTCACTTGCAGCAACGAATGCTATGACAATTCTCACGAGTAAAAATTACTCATCTCGAGCTACTTGCATTGCAGGAATTGAGACTATCAAGAAGAATTCGGGTAGTGAAATCGAAGACCAAACATTACAAAAGACAGAAGAGAAGAAATGTCCCAAATTTGAAATATATTTCGATAAGGCTAATCTCTACCGATACCGAATGATTGCAGCAAATGGAATGAACGTTGCGATATCAGAAGAAGGGTATGCTACAAAGAGTGGTTGTGTAAACGGTATAAAAGCCATTGCCAGAGCCGCTGATGGTGCAGATATCGATGATTCACTTTTGAAAAAATAGGTAACGAATAATTTCAGTTGAAACCTTATTTTTTTTAATCAAATATTGCAATTCTTTTCGGAAGGGTTGTCCCTCTACATTCTTTTGGTGAAATAAACAAATCTATTTTTGAGTCTTTAAAAATAGATTTTTCCTCAATGATAGTTCAACATTTGAATTAATCCATGCTTCCTTAATAATTCACCTTTTTATTATAAAAATTTATAAAAGCAAATATTATAGATGATTGAAGTAATTTAATCTGTAACGTTTAACAGTTAGGTTGTCTCATTTTTAAAATTAAATACAATCTATACTACTTAATTAAACAATTTTCAGGTTTCAGGAATCCACTTACAGTATAGACAAAGCCTAGAATCAAAGCTATAAAGGTCGAAGGTTCCCCTAGCATTCAATTAATAGGCAATCGTTCTATATACTAATAGTAAAGGATTCCACTATGTTTTTATTAGATAAGCCATATGTATCAGATTTTCTTAAAGAAACAATAAAAAAAAATACTATACCAGTCATTGATGTAACAGAATCTCAAGAATTTGAACTTCTTGATGGGACATATATAATAAATAGAGAAACAGCAATCGAAATTGCGAAAACTAGACCTATAATTTATACAAATTCTGAAAATGCTATCAATTGGATTTCTGAAAATTTATCTTTTACTGATATTCCTCAAAAAATTGAATTATTTAAAGATAAATATAAATTTAGAGAACTTACTGCTTCTTTATACCCAGATTTCTTTTATAAAAAGATACAATTCCAATATTTGGACACATTAGATATTTCATCTATACCTCTACCTTTTATTATTAAACCTTCAGTAGGCTTTTTTAGTTTGGGAGTGTATAGAGTAAATACTAAAGAGGAATGGAATAGAATTAAGGGAAAAATACAAAAAGGAGTTAGCAAATCTATTAACTTGTATCCACATGAAGTATTAAACTACAGCACATTCATAATCGAACAATGTATTATAGGTGAAGAATTTGCAATCGACATGTATTTTGATTCAAATTCTGAACCAGTAATTTTGAATATTCTACAACATACCTTTTCAAGTAATACTGATGTGAGTGATAGAATGTATACATCATCAAAGATGATTATACAGAGTAATATTAAAAATATGGAGGTATTCTTAAAAAAAATAGGCTTATTAGCTAAGGTCAAAAATTTCCCCTGTCATGTAGAATTAAGAAAAGACGAGAACGGAACATTAATTCCAATAGAGATTAACCCAATGAGATTTGGGGGATGGTG
>CAYZUR010000206.1:0-4215 GCA_964481535.1 uncultured Spirochaetaceae bacterium
TAATACGTCCAAATGTGTCGCGACCAGCATTCTTGCTGATTTTAGTGGTTAAAGACTTTTCACTTCTATTTGTAGTCAAATCATCAAAAACCAATGTTGTCTTCTGGCGCAACCCAGGAGTATATGGTTTGTATTTTTTTAATGCCATGTCTTTACTCCTATAGTCCTTCTACGGCCTGAATAACATCACCTTTGGTTAAAGTGACGATTGCCTTTTTCCAATCTCCGGTATTTCCTGCAACATTCCCGCCTTTTCCGCGAGTATATTTAGGTTTACCTTTCACAGACACGATACTTACTTTTATAGGAGTGACTTTAAATAACTCTTTTACTGCAGAAGCAATTTGGAATTTATTAGCTCTCACATCTACCTTGAACGTGTACTTCTTTTCTACTAACTCCCTGGCAATATTCGACTTTTCAGTCAGCACAGGTTGTATGATTACTTCATCTGCTCTCACGTTACACCTCTTATTTATCACCGAAGAATTCGTTGAGATTCATAGCGGCACCTTCAAGCATTAATAAAGTTCTTCCATACAAAAGTTCCTTCGCAGAAAGTTTGTTGTAGGAAAGCACTCTTAAATAAGGGATGTTTCTTGCTGCTCGACGCATCATCACATCATCATCTTTTAAAATTAAGACTGTCCGCTTTTTATCAGTAACAAAGTTATTTACAATTTCTGCAAGTGCCTTTGTTCGACCATTTTCAATGGTAAAATCTTCAACAACTACTAATCTCTCTTCACTCACAGATAATGAGAGTAATGACTTCATAGCAAGTCGTTTCATTTTCTTTGGAATTGTATAGCTGTAATCTCTAGGTTTTGGCCCAAAAATTGTTCCACCGCCAACCCAAATTGGTGATTTTTTATCACCAGCTCGAGCATTACCAGTTCCCTTCTGTTTGTATGGTTTTGAGTTACTATAGTTAACTTCACCACGAGTTTTAGTACAAGCAGTACCAACTCGGCGGTTTGCTGCCTCATTGTTTATCGCATTGTAAATTGATCCATCACTGATTTCACGATTAAATACGGCATCATTGAGAGTAACCGAGCGCAACTCTTCTCCTTTAATTGAAAAGACCTTTGTTTCCATATCTCGCCTCTACTTCTTCTTCGCTTTCTTCACGATGACTATGCTCTGGGCGGGTCCAGGAATCGCTCCTTTCACCAAAAGAACCTGCATCTGTTCATCTACACGGACAACACGAAGATTTTGCACAGTCACTTTATCAGTTCCCATGCGCCCAGCCATTCGTTTACCTTTAAAGGTTCTCGATGGAGAGGATGACATCGCGGTACCACCGATATCTCGGTGAAACTTAGACCCGTGTGTGGCACGTCCACCAGCAAATCCATGCCGTTTCATACCACCTTGAAATCCTTTACCTTTTGATGTACCAACAACGTCTACAAATAGAACGTCTTTAAATACATCAACCTTTAGAACTTCCCCTACGGCTGCCTCTTTATCAAAGTCACGCATCTCTACTAATGTTTTTTTTGGTTCACAAACATTACTAAATTGCCCAGCATATGGTTTAGTGGTCTGGCTCCTCTTTTTATCAAATGAACCTAATACACAAGAACTGTATCCATTTTTTTCCATGGTTCTGTTCTCGATTACCACATTGTCCTCTATTTTTATTACTGTCACAGGAGTCAAACGACCATTGTCATCAAATACCTGTGTCATTCCTAATTTTTTTCCGATAAGCCCTAACATCTCTTACCTCAACTATTACTGTTTAATCTCTACATCCACACCAGCAGGAAGCTCAAGCTTCATGAGGGCATCCATTACTTTAGATGTAGGGTCAAGAATGTCGATCAGCCTTTTATGTGTTCGCATTTCAAATTGTTCACGCGACTTCTTGTTTACGTGCGGCGATCTTAACACAGTATACTTGTTAATACGAGTCGGGAGAGGTACGGGGCCTGAGACTTTGGCACCAGCCTTTACCACCGTCTGCACGATCGCTTTTGCGCTCTGTTCTACGAGCTCAATATCAAAGCCTCTCAGCCGTACTCGAATTCTATCCTTAGCCATCATTCCTCCAAAAAACAAATCTTGCCCGCACCTAACGTTTTGATACAGGCAAGTTATTAGTCATTATTCGACTATGTCAATAACCTGTCCAGAAGCGACAGTCTTGCCACCTTCTCGGATAGCGAAACGCAATCCTTTATCCATAGCAACAGGGTGAATTAATTCTACATGAATTTCAGTGTTATCACCAGGAAGTACCATTTGCTTTCCTTCAGGAAGGTTTACAGTACCTGTAATGTCAGTAGTTCTGAAATAAAATTGTGGTCTGTAACCAGCAAAGAATGGAGAGTGTCTACCACCTTCTTCTTTACTTAATACATATACAGTTCCAACAAATTTTGAGTGTGGTGTAATTGATTTTGGTTTTGCAAGAACTTGTCCACGAACAACGTCTTTCTTGTCTACACCTCGAAGAAGTGCACCAACATTGTCTCCTGCTTGACCTTCGTCAAGAAGTTTGTTGAACATTTCAACACCAGTACAAACAGTGTCTCTAGTCGCTTTAACACCAACAATTGAAATAGCATCGTTTACATGAAGGATTCCTCTTTCAATTCTACCAGTTACAACAGTACCACGTCCGCTAATTGAGAAAATATCTTCAATTGGCATTAAGAATGGTAAGTCAACTGCACGTTCTGGAATTGGAATGTAGGTATCCATTGCATTAAGAAGCTCTTCAAGACAAGCTGTTTTTTCTGGATCATCTGGATGTTCCATTGCTTCATATGCTGAACCCTTAATTACAGGAGCATTGTCGCCATCAAAACCTTGTGCATTGAGTAAGTCTCTCATTTCTTCTTCAACGAGTTCAATCAAATCTGGGTCATCAACTTGGTCAGTCTTGTTTACAAAAACAACAATTGAAGGTACTCCAACCTGACGAGCAAGTAGGATGTGTTCTTTTGTTTGAGCCATCGCACCATCAGTTGCTGCTACTACAATAATAGCTCCATCCATTTGTGCAGCACCAGTAATCATGTTTTTGATATAGTCTGCGTGTCCTGGACAGTCAACGTGTGCATAGTGACGTGCTGCTGTTTGATACTCAACGTGCCTTGTGTTGATCGTGATTCCTCGTGCCTTTTCTTCTGGGGCATTGTCAATCTCGTCATACTTCATAACCTTGTCACCGTTTTTACGACCACAGTACATTGTCACTGCTGCAGTGAGGGTGGTCTTGCCATGGTCTACGTGACCGATGGTGCCAACGTTTACGTGTGGCTTCGTTCTGTTAAATTTCTCTTTAGCCATCAGTTCCTCCTTGTGACAATCTTATGCCACAGAAAAAAAAATTATATCGTGCTCCATAAAGGCAAGACGCCTTTACCTTATCATATCAGAGAGACAAACAGACTGTTGGATTTCAATACTAGACGAAAAGAGGGATCCAGAGGTCGATAAAACATGTTTCAGCTTAACGACGTAGTACAGATTTCAAAAAAAAGTCTGTTATCTGGAACCACCTTATCATCCCTGCACGATTGTCCGGACGATCGGTTTGGCTCAACAGTGTCTTTTTATTAGGCACATTTCTGGCCTAAAGGACACCTTTGCAAATATAGAGGGTTTGCCAAATTGTGTCAACACATTAAATAAGATTATATAAGAAATAAACCTATAATAAAATGCTTACCCTCATAATGTGCAAAAAGCGTCAATTAAGACGCCTTTTGCCTATATTCTAAAACAGATATATTATCTGTTGTGTGAAGAAAACGCTTTGTTAGCTTCAGCCATTCTGTGAGTGTCTTCTTTCTTCTTATAAGCTGAACCTGTTCCTGCAACTGCATCAGAAAGTTCTGCTGCAAGTTTTTCACTCATTGATTTTCCGTTTCTAGCTCTCGCAGCGTTAATAATCCAACGCATTGATAATGCTTCTTTTCGGTTTTCTTTGACTTCTACAGGTACTTGGTATGTTGCTCCACCTACTCTTCGTGATTTAACTTCGACTGCAGGTTTTACACTTTCGACAGCTTTTAGAAAGATTTCGAGAGGACTTTCCTCACCTTTGCTTTCAATAATCTTTAAGGCGTCATAAATAATTTTAGTACTAATTGATTTTTTACCATCTTCCATCATTCTACGAATGAATTTTTCTACAACAACACTGTTATACACAGCATCAGGTAGAAGTTCTCGTACTGGGGCTACTGTTCT
>CAYZUR010000207.1:0-4205 GCA_964481535.1 uncultured Spirochaetaceae bacterium
CATGATATATAAAACCTCATTAATAAATAGGAGAAACACATGGAATATTCATATAATAAATTGAAATTAGAAAATATAAACGATGAACATCTATCTTGTGCTATTAGTGATAAGAAACACATGAATGGTGTGAATAAGAAAAAAGAGTGGTTGAAAAAGAGAATACCAGAAGGTCATATCTTTCGAAAAGCAACAGTTCAAGGAAAAGTCTTTATTGAATATGCTCCACTAGAGAAAGCATGGGTCCCCGTTTTGGGAGATAACTACCTCTATATCTATTGTCTTTGGTTCTCTGGAAGTTTCAAAGGATTAGGATATGGAAAAGAATTACTCACCTATTGTATTAATGATGCAAAAGAGAAGAATAAATCTGGAATTTGTG
Organism: uncultured Spirochaetaceae bacterium; assembly: GCA_964481535.1. Classification (GTDB taxonomy): domain Bacteria; phylum Spirochaetota; class Spirochaetia; order Sphaerochaetales; family Sphaerochaetaceae; genus SABI01. The sequence continues at coordinate 383 of CAYZUR010000207.1, forward strand.
TGTTAAGTGCCAAAAAGAAGAAACCTTTCCTAAGCGATAAAAAGTTCTTTATGAAATATGGATTTACCACCATCGAGACGATTGGAGAGTATGAACTGTTGGCCCTGAGTTTTGATGAGAGCCTTCCTCTCTTTAGCCCATCAGTTAAAATAGGAATAGTAAAAGATGATTCCCTAACTATCTTTTATGATAACCAATGCCCCTATATATCTCATCAAATTGAAGAGGTGCAAGAGTATTGTGAAAAAGAAAATCTTCCTCTTACCCTTATCCCAATTGAAACTCTTGCTCAAGCAAAGCTTCTTCCCTGTATATTTAATAACTGGGCAATATTCAATAATAAAGAATTCAAAGGTGTCCATCTATTAAACTTATCGTATATTCAAAAGCTCATTCTCTAATTCTTAATAAAAAAGGAATGGATTGAATAGATCTTAGTAGTAACTAATCTACGAGTAGAGAAGATGGTGTTTACCCTTTTTTTGTATAATTATCGCCTCAATTATTTTTCTCGTATTATCGTTGAGAAAAGTTGCGTGTTCCTATACAATTTAGTGCGATAGAATTTACATATAAGGAAGCAAAATATGGCAACAGTAACTTTGCACGCAACTGATTTAGATGGGTATTTACAAGAAAGTGATTTAAAGAATCTTGATGAGGCACACCTTATTTATGATGAAGCAATAGAATTATTTAAAAAACTCGATGTATTAGAAGAGAATGAAAAGTATACCTTTGTCGATGAATTAACCCATGTATTTGAACGAATTGGGAGATATTTAAAAACAGTTGTTGCCAAAGAAGAGAGAATACATGTCTATTCTTTTGAAACCCCAAAAGAACAACATGGAGCTGCAAGTCGCCTTATTAATAAATTACGTGATCCATCTACAAGCCAATCTGAATTCCTTTATTACGTACAGAGGGCATATGAACTCCTTTTTGCTCATGTCTACGCAGATAAAGCGCTCCCTGCAAAAAGAAGCATTGTAACAAAAACTCCTGTTACCTATCCTTTTAACAACTATGCGATACATAAAATACCAAATGTTGATCAATTTATCGACAATTCAGTGATGTGTGTAATGCTCAGAGGAGCACTATTACCCTCTATGATTATTTCAAAAGAGATTCAAGAATACTCCTCTACTAATATGATTACCCCCTTCGCCCTCTTTAGAATTCGTCGGGATGATACAAAGAAAGAGAAGAATATGGACTATCTTCTTGATTTAGATAGATCATTCTTTGACCTCTCTCTATTAGAAGGAAAGGATTTGATTTTTGCAGACCCAATGAATGCAACAGGAGGATCTCTTGTTACAATTGTAAAATATTTAGAATCACAAGGGGTAAACTATAAATCTATTCGATTCATTACCGTGATATCAGCACTTAAGGGTGCCCTGCGTGTCGTGCGAGCAATAGAGAAAGCTCATGTACATACTCTTTGGATGGACCCGGTCCTTAATGAAAAAGCATACATCCTTCCAGGACTTGGAGATGCAGGAGATCGTCTTAATGGTACCGACCTTCCAGATAACCCTAGGAACATGATTCAACTCATGGCAGATTATGGAACAAACCTTACCAACCTTTACAGAGACCAAGTGAAAGAGATTGAAGCAACAGTACTCGGTAGAGTGGGCAAGAAGTAAGGAGAAAAAAAGAGGTGAGAAAGAGACATCTATATAGTATAGCTATTATTATTGTATTCTCACTTCTTTTTTCAAGTTGTGCCACTACAAATAATCAAAATAAAAAAGAGATAGAATCCCTCCTTATTCAAGGACAGAATTACATAATTAGTGAACTCTACACAGATGCTATTGCCTCTTATAAAGAAGTGTTAGTAATAGAATCTAATAATATAGAGGGGTTATATGGGTTAGCACGAGCGTATGTGTTATCAGGAGATCTTACTCGCAGTGCAAAAGTGATTCTCACTTTAAGCAACATCGACACGAAAAAGAACTATAGCTTAATAAAAACATATGCAACTCTTCTCTATGATAGTGGTGAAACAGAAAAAGCACTTACCACCTTCTATAATCTCTATAATACAAATCCTTATGATAAAGAGCTCGCCATTGTGTTAATAGATACATACCTTGAAAATGAGAACTTCAAAAAGGCATACGAAATAGCAACAAACGTGTATCAATATCATTATAAAGATAACGATCTCATCAAAAAGATAGCCGACATTGCACAAAAAGGTGACAAACCTGAAAAAGAGAGCTGGGCTATATTAGCTAAATAGCTTCCTAAGATACTTCATATTTATACTCAACAATCATTAATATAACTCCCTATGTACATAACTACTAATGAAGAACTCCCTGCCACGGGCTTCACCACGGAAGTCTTGCGTCTTTTGCAGGTTGTAAAAGGTGATATGCGTAAAAGAGCACTGAAAGAAATGCTGCATTTACAGAATGATGAACATGTGAGAAAAGCATATATTTCTCCAGCAACAAAATTAGGCCTTATTGAAATGTCAATTCCAGATAAGCCTCGTAGCAGTAACCAAAAATATCGCATTACATCATTAGGAAAGGAGATCCTAGAGAAGGATACTCACTAGAAGAGGGTTTTTGTATGATTGGTGATGTAAAATCTGTAGCAAGAGTATAGATACTATATTAGCAATGCTTTAATTCTTTATTAAAGGGTAAGACAAATGAGTGAAATTATCTTATCTGGTGATAAGAAATCTTATCACCAGAAGATTTGTTAAGAGCTATTTATTTAGAAGTAAAAGTAATTTTTGTAACACAACTTCAGGTGCATGAGATGAATCTATAGTTCTCAGTAATCCTAGATTCTCATAATATGCAATGAGTGGGGCAGTTTGCTCTTCATATACTTTAAGCCTATTAAGGATGGCTTCTTCTTTATCATCTTCCCGTTGAATAAGAGGTTCCCCTGTTTCATCATCAATTCCTTCTACTTTTGGAGGGTTGTAAATGACATGATAGGTTTTCCCTGTACTTTTACACATTCTTCGTCCACTAAGACGTTTTACGACACTTGAAGTATCGAGATCAAAATTAATAACATGGTCGATAACTCGTATCTTAGTAAATTCATCTGCTTGAAAGATTGTTCTTGGAAATCCATCGAGAATGAATCCTTTCTCTGTATCACTCTTTTTAAAGCGCTTTATCACCATATCTATGGTAACACTATCTGGAACTAATTCGCCACTTGCTAAAATAGCTTGTACTTTCTTGCCAAGATCTGTCTGATTTTTAATAGCGGCTCTAAACAAATCTCCTGTTGATATGTGGGGAATGTTAAGTACTTCTTTTGCTTTAGTTGCGATTGTCCCTTTACCAGCACCCGGGGGGCCTAAAAACACTAGATTCATGTTTGCATCCTCTCTTATATATAGACTATACGTACTGTATATAATTTACCAATAAAGTAGCTTTTTGTCGCCCCCTAAAGTTTTTTCTTTTTTTTTCTAAAACCCCCTAGACGTATTTTGATAAAACAGGTATTCTCCATCTCGGTTCACAGTTAAGCGAGTTGAGAAACACTACGGTGACTTAAGAAACGGAAATGAAAAATAGTGAAAATAAGTATTGACACTGTTGAGATGATGATGTATCTTAGGCGAGCACGCTAAACGAGTGCAACAGAATGATAACGATACAAAAAAAGGTGAGAAACCTAATTTGTATAAGATTTTTTACATAGATAAGCGAAGGAAAGAGAGAAGATATGCAAGCTATTGCATAAGGTACTTTAAGTAGTACTAAGTGTAAGGGCTTCCAAGTCAATTCAAGAACAAATAGAATTTAAAAGCTAGAGT
>CAYZUR010000208.1:0-4151 GCA_964481535.1 uncultured Spirochaetaceae bacterium
TCCTTCTAATTTCTCTAGAGATGGATGATGAATCAGAGTATACTCGGTGAGCATTTTCTATAATTTCATTTCCAAAACTTGAATTCTCAATTATTTCTTGCAACGAAACACCAATATCATCCCAAGAACAACCATGAACTAGCATTGCTTTCAATAGTGGGACTTCAAATTCTCTTTCTTTTTTGTCAATATTATTTTCATCTAGGAGTTGTTGCAGTGTATCAAAATATATCCCAGCAGCTCTGGTAATCAAAGCAGTGGCGTTACTTGTCCCGCAGCTATAGTGGGTATAATTGAGATCTCCTAGAATTTTACCAGGAGAAGCAACTTTATTCCCAGGAGGAATAAAAGATATTGAAGGTTCAATGGTAACAGTATCTGTTTGTTTAGGTGGTTGTTGGTACCATTGCTTTCCTCCAGGATACACAATGTCAGGTTTGATTGCTCTGCGGTACCCACTTCCAAATGCTGATATGGGGCTAGGTAAAAGATGTATAAATGGGTCCACCCGATATCCTTTGTATTCAACAATAGAATCATCCAAGTGGAGGGCACCAACACTAAGACCGTTGATTGTTTCTGCTGGAGAGAGAATTTTTCTATTTTTTATATCTTTGTACAATGCGCTGATTATTGTCGCTTCTAATTCGTCCACAGTAAAATTGTTGAATTTTTCTTTTGATACTTCGAGTTTAATCGACTGTGGGTGATTGCCTGCACTCACAACAAATAAAATATTATATTTTGCGCTTAAATAATCTAGCAACCTTGCTAAAGGGCTCATCGATTGGTAAAAATGGCGCGAAGGATCACCTATGGATAAATTTATAATTCTTATTTGCGAGGCGACTGGATCAACATTCTCATCTCCTTCGAACATTCTTTTTACCGCATTGTCAATAAGAGCAACAAAAAGAACATCCTCTGGAACACCTTCTGGTCGGGGGCTGTGGAACGAATTGCGTGGTTTCATAACAGGTCGAACATAAATCGGTCTAGCTAAAGGTGATTGATGTGTATTAAGATCACCATGGATAATAAGTGATGCCATTGAACTACCATGAATACGTTCACCAGATTCATATTCAGATTCCCAGCTATCTGGATCATCTATGTTTATCCGCTCAGTCAATAATTGATGATTTGCTAGGACAACTCCATCAAATAGGGCTATAACAGGCTCTCCTGACGGCAGAGGTAGATCGTTAATCTGTGTGATTTCATTATGTTCATTGGACGGAATGTTTCTCACTATCATTTGGCCAGATGGTTTAAAAAACATGATATTTTCACATTTCACTAATTCTGTTGTTGGATCTTCTATGATAGTTTGGATAGCATGAGACGGAAGCTGGGCAAGTAGGCCATGATAGGCAATATCTTGTATTTCGTACTCGCTTAGTATTACTCCTTTGGCTTGTTCGACTAGATTCATAATATGCTTTGAGTTTTTCTTTCGAAGTTGAGCATCATCACGAAACCAAAGTTCTATTTCAAACGTGATAACTCTATCTTGGTCATATTCTAAATCCTCTTTCCAAATATCAATGATCCCTGTATCGATCAGCCTATCTTTAACATCATAGTATCTAATATCTTTTAAAATTAGGAACACGTCTCTAAATTTAGCATACCCTCTTTGTAATTTTTTAGAGGGATTGCTTTTGTATTGTTTCCACAATGATATCAATTGATGTAAGGCTTGTTGGTTTGACATAATGAAAAATAGTCGACCATTCAAGTCTTTTTCAGGATGTGTTTCAATATAAAAATCACTATCTGGTACGATTTCATCAATTTCTAGCTCTCCCATCCACTCAAACCCTTCTACAAGTTTTACTGCCCTAACAAAATTTTCTATACTACCAATTGTTTCTATTACTAGAACATCTTCGGGGTTAACACCATGAGAACTTTGTTGTACCAAAATTCTTTTGGCTTCCAAGGCTTCTTCAAGTTGTCGAAATATAGGGGAAAGTCGATCCCATTGTTGCTGAGCATTGGGTTTAATTACATTATTAGGACCATTTTTGAGAGGGGAATAAGAAGCTTTTACAGGTGTTGGGAAAAAAAGTAGGGGGTATTTCGCCATCTCAAGTTCTCCAGTTAATTTTGATGTTGTACTATGACAGACCTCGCAGCCCAGTTCTTAAGAGTTTTAGATATGATTTCATCAATTGATATAGGTGGTTGTGCTAAGATAAATTCCCGAAATACTGTCAACCCAAATTCTTCAACTTCAGCAAAATTCGATCCTAGAAGCTGTTTTGCTAAATACTCTGGTGAATATGAAAGTGATAGATTAATTCTATGTTCAAATGCTTCAAACCATTTTATAAGACGATTTACATCGGGGTTAGGTAGCGTCATACGTATCTGAAAGCGTCGCCATACAGCTCTATCCAGAAGTTCTGGATGGTTTGTTGCTCCAATAACTATTACATGACTAGGGAGTGAATCTATTTGCATGAGTAGAGAGCTTACAACACGTTTAATTTCACCAGTTTCGTGAGTATCGCCTCTTTCTTTTGAGAGTGTTTCGAATTCATCAAAAAAAAGAACACATCTATGATTCGATGCATATTCAAAAAGTTTTTTTAAACGAACAGCGGTCTCACCCAAGTAAGTGCCAACAACACTTTCATAACGAACCACAAGTAATGGAACCATTAATGCTTCTGCAATAGCTTCGGCGAGTGAAGTTTTTCCATTTCCTGGAGGTCCAATAAGAAGAACTCTATTACGAGGTTCCAAATTATAAGATCTAAGTAATTCAGTTTGATGCTGTTCTTTAATAAGACTCGCACAAATCTCGAGTATTTCATCTGGCAAAATGAGGTCAGTTAGTTTTTTTTGAGGAGTAATTTCGTGGAATAGACTACTAGTATTTCGATTAGTAATAAAGGTATTTTGATTGTTCACATTGTGTTCAACAGGTGTATTTTTTAGCATATTTTCTAGTCTCTCAGCTAGCACTTTGTGCTGCTTTGTTTTTTCTTCAGCTATGATTGCCTCAACAACTTTTGTAAAAGAAGCTTTATCATACCGTATGCCAGATTGAACAAGTCGAATTAGTAAATCTGCTCTTGCCATTATATCTATCTCTCTCGCTTTTATTTATATGTAATTAAACTGCAACATAGGTTAAACTCTTCTACCGAAATAGAGGGGAGGTTTTTATTTTATCCTCTATCATAGTAATAGCACCTTCTTTTCTATACATCAAATACGTATGTTGTTATTATATTGATTCGCATCGTAGTAAGAATGAACATACTTTTTTTGACTCTTGTGTGTACTATACCATATGAAAAAATATCTGTCTTTACGTAATAGTCCAGTGTAAGGTATTCAATTGTGGAATATTGTTCGATATAATTCTTGTAATTACCTATCCATAATGTAAAATGAATGAAAAATGAGAAGAACACATAAAAAGGACTACCTATGAGAGACGCAAAAGATATGTAAGCAGGATGTTAAATATTATGAATTTATTGATGGATTAACAGAAGTAGCTCTAAAATCTGCTTTAAAGGACTGATAAAAAAAAGACAGATTAATTATTACGAGCCTAATTGATGCCCTCGCAGAGGATAACCACAATGTAGTGAAAACTCAGGTTGATATCGAATTTGTAGCTGAAGAAATCTTTTCATCGATTAAGGGGATAGATCCCTATGAGTGCTGGGTAATATCTGGATCAAAGAAATTAGGGAAGAATAAAGGTACGCTAAATGAGGCAGTTGCTTCTATTACGTTTGATGAAGTGATGAATAAACACAACGTACAAATGGAAGATTATTATAAAGAAGGAAGATCTGATTTAGAAATACAATACCTTAAAGCTCTTTTAAAAGGAATCGACCATTACCTCTTAAACCATAAGAGTGTATTATATTCCCTCATAGAACACTCTGCGATGGAGTTTTTAGCGATAGCTGAAACCGATTGGAAGTTTAGACATTGGAAAGAAGAAGAAGAATGTCGTCAATCCTTCTATGATTATGTGAAGAAATATCATGTGAATTGGGAATCCTTTTTTGATGATGTAGAATTTGAAGAAGGAGAAGATTGAATTCTCTATAGAAATGAAATAGCAAAAAATGAACATTGCAGAGAATTACTCATTTCTCTCTTTTCTTGGTATA
>CAYZUR010000209.1:0-4141 GCA_964481535.1 uncultured Spirochaetaceae bacterium
AGTGTCCAATCTTTGGTGATTTGAACCTCGTTACCTAATTTTCCCATTTGTTATGATAAACAGAAAAAACAATCACTTGTAGCCTCTGGAGCATACACACTTCAAGAAATTACTGGTACTCGCATTGTATTAGAAAAAAACAAAAAGTATAGAGATGCCGTTGTTGTAAAGAATGACTATGTTGAAATCTTAATTAAAAATGATCTAGAAGCAATAGAATCTTACCTTAACAAAGAAGCACATTGGCTCCTCTCTTATGTCCCACCTCAACTCCTTAGAACTCGAGAAGACCTTCATTTGAGTAAAATATATGCAACAGGGTTTTTCTATTTTAGTGCAAAAGATGGACCTTATAGTGATGCAAGGGTAAGAAAAGCAATCTCCTTAATTACCCCATGGGATGAGATACGAGATAATAGTGGTCAGCTTTTTCCGACTCACACCCTAATTCCTACTTCTCATCAGAGAATAGAAACACCAGATAAAGTAACGCCTCTTACACAGGAAGAGGCAAAGAAACTTCTTAACATGGCAGGTTTTAGTTCTTTTAGCGATTTACCTCCCCTTAGCATGGCAATACACAGAGGAGCTCCTATTCAAGAGACAGCACTAAATCTTGCGTTAAGCTGGTCAAACAGCCTAAAAATACCTGTAATTGTTGATACTGTCCCACTATCATTATATACACGCTACCCAAGAGAAAATCCATATGATGTTTCTTATATTACATGGGTAGCTGACTTCAATGACCCATTTGCTTTTTTGCCTTTGTTTAGCAGTTCAAGTTCTTATAATATTGCCAACTACTCGAACAATGAATATGACAATCTATTAGAGAGTGCAGTGAGAAGTAGTAATGAAGAAGAAAGAAAGAAAGCTATTGAATCAGCCGAAGAGATGCTATTAGAAGAAGCTATCATATTCCCTATACACTCAGGGTTTTCTCTTCATATTGTTGATAGCTCTCGTGTGAAGGGATGGCATGATAACACTATCAACATCCACCCCTTACGCTCCTTAGAACTTATTGTTGAGTAACGGCCTTATATAGATCATCCAATGTTGCGTCCCTTCCAAAAGGGGCAACCATTGCAGTAAGTGTATCTTTGATTGATTGATTAAAAGAATTAGGTGCAACTTTGAACGCCCAATTAGTCCCTCCGCAGGTTCCAGGGAAATTCATCCTCGCATTTTCACCAAGTCCTAAAATATCTTGAAAGGTGACAATTGCATACATAGCACTACTAGCCATGACAGCCCTCATAAAGTACCAGACTAGGGAATCATCGCCACAACTTAAATAACGCCGTACAGCATCCTTCTCTCTCTCTGTGAGAGAATTATACCATCCTAAGGTTGTGTTGTTATCATGTGTTCCTGTATAGGCTGCACATAAAGTAGCCCAATTGTGTGGAAGGTAGGCATGGTGAGCATCTAATACTCCATTATCATCAACATTAAAAGCAAATTGAAGAATTTTCATTCCAGGGAAATTATTTGAATCTCTCAAGTGTTCCACTTCAGGGGTAATAACACCAAGATCTTCTGCAATAAACGGGAGATACCCTAATTCTTTTTTTAAGACTTTAAAGAAATCAATTCCTGGAGCCTCAACCCATTTTCCGTTCTCTGCTGTTGCATCTCCAAAAGGAACTTCCCACGCAGCTTCAAAACCACGGAAGTGATCAATTCTTATCATATCTGTGAGGATGAGTTGGTGAGATACTCGTTTTATCCACCAAGAGTAGGCATCTTTCTTTAGGGCATCCCAATTATATACAGGATTTCCCCACAGCTGTCCTGTTGGGCTAAATGCATCTGGTGGAACGCCTGCAATTTTCTCAAGGGTTCCATCTTCACTCATCTTTAAATATTTTCTATACGTCCATGCATCAGCACTATCGTGAGCTACAAATATTGGGATGTCACCAACAATCGCAATCTTATTTTCTGTTGCAAAAGAGTGAAGAGCTTGCCATTGTCTAAAGAAGAAGAATTGCAATATTTTATACTCTTGTATCTCTTTTGCTAATTTTTCTTTCCACTCTTTCATGCTCTTTTCATCTCTTGAAGCAAGGCCATCATCCCACTGGCTATACCATCTCGTATCATTGAAGTGATCACAAAGAGCTTTATAGAGGGCATAATCGTCAATCCAATATTTATGAGTTGTAAGAAATTCTCGGTATTCTTCTCCACTGATGTTTCCCTTTGAAGATAAAAACTTATTTACAGCTAATCTAAGGAGAGGCTTTTTATAAGAAGCAACTTTTTCGAACTCAACAAGGTCAAGAGAAAACTCTGGAATTGGGTGAAGATCATCTTCATCAAGAAGGGATTCTTTGATTAATTCATCGAGACTTATAAGAAGTTCATTCCCTGCAAAAGCAGATTGAGCTGCATAGGGGGAATTTCCAAATCCAACAGGGGTAAGGGGAAGTATCTGCCACATTCCAACTCCACTTTTATGAAGCAGCGTGATAAACTCTTTGGCAACTGAACCAAGGTCTCCTATTCCATATTGACTGTACAAACTAGTTGGGTGTAGTAGTACTCCACTAAAACGTAATTTCTTTTCCATTTGGGATAATATATCGTAAAAGGAAGATATTTACCATACTTGTTGTTTCGCTATTTTTAGTCTATAATAGCATTTATGATACCATCCAAAACAACCCAACCATTTGATCTTGGTGACCATGTAGTTTACCCACTCCAAGGAGTAGGTATAGTAAAAAAAATAGAAGAAAAAACTCTTCGTGGTGTAACTAGTATGTACTACGAGATTTATTTAGATATTTCCGATATGACAGTAATGGTCCCCATCAGTAAAACGTTGGAATTAGGCATTAGACCAATTGTGCCACCTGCTGAGGCAATGGACGCACTCTCATCAATAACGCATAAACTTGAACAAGTTCCAATTGATTGGAAAGCTCGTTATCAGATGAATGTAGATTTACTCACAGAAGGATCAATTGCATCAATTGCAAGAGTTGTCCAAATTCTATACCACAGATCAAAAATAAAAGAACTTCCTGTTCAAGAGAGAAAACTTTATGATAGTGCATTACGCATCCTCATTGATGAGACTTCTCTTGCTTTAGATCGTCCTCGAGAAGAACTAGAAGCTATAATCTTTGGTAAGCTTGAATCTGGCGGACCAGCTAAAAAGGATGTATAGTGGCGTTTCCTTCTCATGCTGTGATAATCACGGCAGCAGGCCTAAGTGAACGTTTTCAATCTTCTCATGAAGCTCCTAAGGGTAAAAAAGAATATATTCTTTTAGATGATAGAACTGTATTATATCATGCAGTTCTCCCTTTTCTTTCAGTCCCCTCCTTAAAAGCAATAATAGTAACCTACCCCGACATGTTTAAAGATGAGTGCGAAAGTGCCCTCGATAATCTTATGTTTGCATCTGATATCCCTATCCACCTAGTAAAAGGTGGGGCAACTCGGCAAAAGTCGGTATGTAATGCCCTCTCCTTTATTGAAGAGGTGGCTCTCGATGTCGCTTTTGTTGCAATTCATGATGGGGCACGTCCTTTTGTAAATGAATCACTGATTATAGAAACTCTTGCAACAGCATCAATATTTGGAGCTGCAGTCCCAGCGATCCCAGTCCATGATGCCCTTAAACATATCAGTAAAGAGGGAATCATTGATGGCCATGTTGATAGAACTGGTCTAGTGCAAATACAAACACCACAGATCTTTCGTTTCCCTGAAATACTCCACGCACATCAGAGTGTTGCACTAGGTGATACATTATATGTAGATGATAGTGAAATATATAATGATGCGGGGTTTGAAGTAGCTGTTTCTAAAGGAAGCATTCACAATAGCAAAATAACGACGTATGATGATATTACAAACTATAAGAGGGATCTATGAGAATTGGAACCGGATGGGATATCCATCGTTTAGTTGAAGATAAACAGTTAATAATTGGTGGTCTCCACATTAAAAGCAATAAAGGTTCCCTAGCCCATTCAGATGGAGACGTTCTCATTCATGCAATCATCGATGCTCTTTTAGGAGCTGCTCGATTGGGAGATATTGGAACTCATTTCCCTCCGAATGATGACAAGTATAAAAACATTTCTAGTGCTCTGTTACTTCAAGAAACTCTTAATCT
>CAYZUR010000210.1:0-4139 GCA_964481535.1 uncultured Spirochaetaceae bacterium
ACAATCATTATCTATTCTCCTGATAACTTCACCGATGAGTGAAGTTATATATCTCTTTTATGTTTGTGAATCTATCCTATTTTTCTTTATTGCGTATGTAACAATGTCACCATTAATAAAAGGATTATTGATTGACATTATTAGTAATGATTATTATTATCGATTTATACTCATTGAGTGAGTAACAATAATATGTATTTAAACAGGAGTGATACCATGGACGAAATGACAACGACAAATGCAATGCCTTTAATTGGAGACCCTTCTCCCCGATTTACTGCAGTAACCACTCAAGGACCTATTACTTTCCCAGATGACTACAAAGGGAAATGGGTAATCCTTTTTTCACACCCAGCAGACTTTACCCCAGTGTGTACTACAGAATTTATGACCTTTGCTACAATGGCAGATGAATTTAAAGCACTCAACACAGAACTTGTTGGCCTCTCAGTAGATTCTCTTTATGCACACATTGCATGGCTCAGAAAAATCCAAGAACTTGAATACAAAGGAATGAAAAACGTTGAAGTAAAATTCCCCCTTATTGAAGACATTACAATGGAAGTTGCGAAAAAGTTTGGGATGATTCAACCATCCTCTTCAAATACCCAAGCGGTACGTGCTGTATTTGTGATTGACCCTAAAGGGATTGTACGAACAATGCTCTATTATCCACTATCGATGGGAAGAAACTTTGATGAAATCAAGAGAATCATCCAAGCACTTCAAAAAGCAGATAGCGACTCAGTTGCAACTCCTGCAGACTGGAGACCAGGTGATGATACTATTGTACCAACTCCCGGCTCATGTGGAACTGCAAAAGAAAGAATGGAAAGCAAAGATGACGATGTGTATTGCTTAGATTGGTTTATGTGTTTCAAGAAAGAGAAAAAATAGGCCTCATTTCTCAAAACGAGTATTATACCCCCAGTTTTTTTGGGGGTATTCTCTTGTCTTACACTCACTAAAATGGGTATGGTGACTATTATGAATGAAAATACCCCCTATTATGCCAACCTCATTGACTCCCATTTTCACCTCTTATCTATGAAAGAAAAAGGATTTACTATTTCTACTGTACTCGATGAAATGGAAACCCGTGGCTTTAGTGGAGGAATTGACATTGGAATTGACTCAACAGATCACTTACAAAGAGTAGCTCTTGTAAAAGAGTACCCATTCATGCGAATTGCTAGTGGAATAGGTCCCTGGGGTGCAACGCACAAACAACCTGTTAGTGAGATGGTGAATGCTTTAGCCGGATTATTTGTTAATAGTATGCCCGATGCTATTGGAGAGATTGGACTCGATTTCTACCACAATTATGGAACAGTTGATAAACAAAAAGAACTCTTAATTGAACAAATAGAACTCGCACACTATCTAAAACTGCCAATTATTATCCACACACGAGATGCAGATGAAGAGATGAAAAAAGTCTTAGAGCAATACTCCTATCCCCATGGTGGAATCATCCACTGCTTTTCTTCCTCTATGGACTTTGCAACCTTTGCCCTCAATAAAGGATTCCTTCTCTCTTTTGCAGGTCCCATTACCTACAAAAAAAATGATGAATTACGAAAAGTATTAGCATACACTCCCCTCTCATCTCTCCTTCTAGAAACAGATAGCCCATTTCTTGCACCACAAACCTTTAGAGGAAAACCTAACACTCCTACTTTTATATCATTAATCTATGAAAAAGCAGCTGAGGTGAAAGGAGTTGAAGTGAGTGAGATTATAAAGTGTGTGAATGAGAATTTTTCTACCATATTTGCGTGTTAGAGCTGGGTAAGAGAGATTAAAGAAGAAAACAATAGAGTAGTCCGCACTTTATACTCCCCCATCTCCCTCTCTTTTCTTTTTACTCTCTCTTTAATTTCAAGAAACCCAGATGAACACATTTTCGTATAAATAAAGTTGCTCATCTGTTCGATTGCCTCGTTTTCTGATCCGTAAGTATTGAAGAGAGGATATTCAAAATTTTGCATAATATTCAAACAAATGGCTACCACATCAATCCATTCACCTTCATGCTTTTTCATAATGTAGATAATCGTGTTAAGAAGAAGATCGCCAATCTTTTCACCAAAAGACTCTTGTCCCATTATTTGCAGGGTAGAGGTAAAATCATATTCATCAATCATCTTCATTGTTGATTGATTAGACAAAGAAGAGGCAAGTGCATACACATCAGCTCCTTTTACTTCATCTTCTTTCGAGACAATTGTAAGTAAGATATTATCTTCAAGAGGAGCATTTAGTAACAACTTAATCCTTGATTGTATTTTTCCCACTTTCTCAAGAGGGAAGTCACGAGAAAGAGTCATCAATGTATTGAAAGGATTATTCTTTTCTAGTTGGGTTTTCAACACATCGTGTAGTGCAATGACATCTATTACATCGATATCATAAATATTTGACAGGTGCTGATAATCTATCTCCCTACCCTCATGGAAAGAAGCCATCATCTCACGAAGCAACATGTTAACGCTATCTTCATCATCTTCATCAACCCCATAATATGCAAAATGGTCAACAAAAGGGGAGAGGAATTTTGAAATAGGGAGAATTTTAGGAGGATAATAGATAGGAAGTGAATAGAAAAAACTTTTATGTACATTCACCATATCATTAAAATATTGAGGATATGTGTAATGCTTCACATCATAATTACTAACGTCTATCAGACCCCTGCGGAGGGTAATAATATCTTCTATCATATACCTCATGAGCACGTATCCCACTTGGCTGTGGCTAGAGATGAGAATTTCATGATCAGTTTTATGAACATACAAATAGAGGGAAAGAAAATCGGTGAGTTCTTCATTTTCAAGATCCAACAAAAATTCCTCCCCGCCTGCAATTTCTTTTAGAAACTTTTTTCGTATATGAGAGGGCACCTCCCCTATAGTGTAGGAGTCAACTTCATCACTAGTCTCTGACAGGATAAACGCACCACTCTTTTCCAAGGCAGCAATATCTTTTTTGCCTATAGAGTGGAGAGAAAAAGAATAGATCTCCTTATTTCCTTCTATACGAAGAGGAATAGAGTCTTCTATGAGCTCTATCATAGAAAAAGCAAAATAATTATCAAAAACACAATCACTCACCTTATTTTTTGTAACAGGAGAATCATCTTCAGGGTCGAGTATCGATAAGATAAACGCGATATCTTCTGGTTGAAATATAGAATAATAGACCTCACCAAAAGATATGAGAGAGGGCCCAACATCTACTAGCATTGAGTGGAATATGAGGGTTTGATCTTTATTAACCTCAAAACAATCTGCGAGTTCTGTTGAAAAAAGGAGATTCCTTTCACCAGTAAAGATGTCGACAATCTGAAACAAGTTAGTATCAACAAATTCTTCAATCTTGTAAGCAGCCCAGTAAACAGGATTTTTGACGAGGTTGTGTAACACCTCTAGAGTAGATTCACTACAACTATGGTGATACTTTTTGATAAAAGAAGCTATATAGTGAGAAGAACGTAACACTTTAATATCTATGTATTGAGAAAAGATTATATCAGCTAAATCATCATCTTCTTCCTCTGCATGAGATAAATAAAAGTCACCATACCCACCATCTGACACCTCATCTGGTGCACATGTATCACTATAATCAGAAATTCGTTCTACAATCTCATCATACGCCTTATGAAAAGCCGCATGCTGGACAATTATCTTCTCAATATTACTCATATACTATATATACCTTAGAGAATATTACTCTTCAAGCATTATGAACCCAAAACGTCTCATTTTCTCGGAACTTTTTACTTTAAAACTGATCAATACGGTTACGAATAATCTAGAAAAACTCACTATGTAAGAGTGAGGAAACATAGTAAACACAGCCATTCATTTTAGACAGTTACTCTTTCATAAATACGATAAACATAGATAAAAACTTCTCTACCCAAGGAGATTAATGAGAAAGAAATATATGGGAAACCTTTCACTACAAAAAATTTCCCACTCTAAGAAAGACTAGTACTCGAGAGAAATAATAGGATCAATAACTTCTTGCTTCATTACATCAATGAATCCCTTATCAGTAATTGCATATTCTGGAATTGCAGCAAGGCCAATAAATGAGAGGAATAAGAATGGGAAGCCAATTGTAGAGCCAGC
>CAYZUR010000211.1:0-4025 GCA_964481535.1 uncultured Spirochaetaceae bacterium
TTTAATTTCTAAGCCACCTATACGGTGGATAACCTCTTATCATGAAAAGAGTATCCCGTGGGTATTTTCTAAGCCACCTATACGGTGGATAACTGCTGGTATTATAGCAATACTTGCTATTCTAATTTCTAAGCCACCTATACGGTGGATAACGATGGCCGTGCATTTTGTTGCGATGATTGTTTTTTCTAAGCCACCTATACGGTGGATAACTATCACAATATTACAGTGTATGTGAACAGTGTTTTCTAAGCCACCTATACGGTGGATAACGCAACTTCGCAAAAAAAGTTCAGGGGATTTTGTTTCTAAGCCACCTATACGGTGGATAACTCAAAAATAATGGTCATAAAATATTACATAGTAATATAATACAACCATATTAAAGGAAAATACAATGTTTTTATAGACTTATCTTCTAGAAAAAAGGAACAGTTCCTCCTAAACTTAAACCAAAGGTATTAAATTTATTAGAATCATCTTTTTCTACTTTAATCATATCAATATAATACTTATACGTATTATTGTTTGAAGAGCTCTTTAGATGTAAATATGGAAGGTCTAAAAAAGATTCTTTTAAATGTTCATAAAGTAGCAAAGCTTCTTCTATAGATATGTTTTTTCTTTTTGCATACCGTCTTGCTAATTGAGATGGGCTCGCTTTGATATGTCGTCGAACAAAAGTCACCCATTCAGTTCCTTGAGAAGGAACTGATCTTATTCGAGTACAATGCATATAATCTGAAAATACGTGGAGACTCTTTAAAATATTCAACCCTTCTAATTCCTCTTTAGTCTGTGCAAATACCCTAATCTTAGTTCCTATATTTCTATGCTCTTTTGAAAATTCAGGGAATGATATCCCAATACCAACTGTTCCATCATTATTTTGTAGGGTAATGAGCTGCTGATGAATTTTCGTGATTATCTTGTTTCTTAAAAATGAAAGGTCAATTTCTGAGTTTTTTATTATTGTAACTTCTTGATAGTAATTCATATGTTACCTCACTTGTCTCCTTCTCCAAAAACACCACCCCTAATAAGTACAGCCATCACATAATGATGTTCTTCAATTGATTGAAGTTCTTCACCCCAAGCAAACTTATCAAACAGAGTAAAAAAATCTTTTTTGTCTTTTGGATTACGATATGCTCTACCGAGATTAGTTACAGCTCCATAGGGTTCTATTGCAATAGGGCCAGCAGTTTCTTCAACATCATTATATTCTGGATACCAGGTATCAATAGTTCGTAAAGCATTACCAATCTTCTGAGAGTGCATTCCTGCAATATCATTAATTGCATATAAGATTTTGCTTTTTTTATCTTTTTTCCTAGAGTTCGTATCGAGAACAAGCTCTTCGCTAGGATACACCTCTTGAGCTAATCCAACTCTTGCTTTACAAGTTACTTTTAATAATAGGTAATCGTCACTACTTAATAAAACTTTTTCTATTTGTTTTGAAAGCACAGAAACTTTTTCATCAATATTCTCAAAGTCATTTAATCCATAATCAAGACTTTTAAATTCTAGTAATGTATCGGTTTCTTTATTATCAGATTCAACAGTGACGACAATATCCTCAACGCCAACTCGATTACGCCATAAGAATCTGGCATTGGCAATATTCATCGCATATCGGGTAGCTAGCTCAGAGAATCCTGGGTTCTCCTTATATTTTCTTACTGATTCTTTGTAACTAGAGAGAAATTTAGTATTATTGCATGCTGAAGGTCTTTCTAATCCACCGACAATTTTTAACGAAAACTTTACCACCAATGTATCTTGCTCATGTGACAATGTACATGTATCAACAGTTTGCAGATTAGGGCTCTCTACCTTAGCATCAAGACCAAGTAAATCTTTGTCTGCTGTCTTCTTCAATCGATTGGAGATGGTGCCTCTTACTGCTTTTTCTCGAAGTTTTAAAGGCTCTAACTGAGAACTCTTTTCCCAGGTGGTTCCATAAAAATATCCATCTGATGGAATGAGTTTCTTTTCGAATGCTAGAACTGATACGTTTTCTTTTGTTGTGTTTTTAGCCATTTTGATTCTCCTTATTAGTGTTTGTTTGGCATACATATAGATTTTCTTCTTGTTTGTAATGGTGTCTCCATAAGATATCTTCAATTGATTTAATTTTGTGTAGCATGAGAAATTCTCCTAAAGTGATGACACTTTCAGCGAATCTATGAGGAGTGATTGCATCTCTTTGATTCTTTGCTATTTCAACATCTGAAATGCCTTGAAACCCTGTTGCAATTGGAATAATCCATCCAGGTGCTTTCCTTGAGGAATCCCAAAGGACCTCATCATTCTCATCTATTGTTGAATTATGATGAATAGCGAGATAATCAAGGCATGATTGCAAGACATCTTTACCTCTATGCATGTCTTCTGTCAGTAAATCTCTTCTTTCGATCAATACAAACCCTGGCATAAGCGATCTTATTAATCTCTTAACCTCATTACTATTAGATATATCGACAACTTCTGAACGGGTAGTAAAAATCGAAATAATATCACCACCAGCAACTTTCATAGAACCATTTAGAAAGTGCTTAATTTGGGTAATCATCGCTTCTTCAATTAATTTTCCTATCCCCTCGTATTCTACAATGAGAGAAATTTCTAAATCACATCGAGGTTCAGCAATAAAAGAAGGCCGTTTTCCAGTTTTATCTAATGGATTACTTGTTCCTATGACTGAACTCTCAAAGCTATTCCTATCTTTATACGTATGAAGATTAAATCCATGGCTTATGATAGCAACTCCATTGAAAGTTAGTGCAGAGAACTCTTCGATACTTGACAATTGACGTTGTAATGCGTGAATAAATCCTAAGAACGAAGTAACTGCAGGAAATCCTATTGTGATAGGACTTGAAAAAGCATTTGCGTTGTGAATTTTTATGTGAGATAAGACAAGATACTTTTTAATCATCTAAACGCCTCCATATTATCCTGCACGATTAATTTGATATAAGTAAATTCTTCTTTTCCCAACATTTTTGCTTTTTTCTGCAAGACTTTTTCATATCCTTGAATAATCCATCGTGTAATTTCTGTACAAATGTCTTCTAAAGCATCTCTCTCATTAAAATCTGATGATGCTAGCCATCTACCTTGATAGCCAGACAAAGTGATTTGATCTTCTTTTAATTCTTGACATGCTAAGCGAATCTCCCATACTTTCATTGAAATTAATGAAATAATCTCTTCGACAGCAAATACAATTCCTTCACGTATATTGACATTTGTATATTCGATTGTAATCAGCTTATGAAAATGATTAAATTGTTGCTTGAATGAAAATGGCCACAAACTTTCATTAAAAAAATTTCTTATTGGAATTTTCACATATTCACGTTCGAGAACAGGAGGGATTGACGGGAGTAAATAATAGCTACCCATCTCTTTACTGTTTAGAGTACTAATATTCTGTGGTTTATTTCCTCCATATCTCATTGAAGTGAGGTTATAAACTTCTCTAAATCCTTTTTCGCTGAAAGAATTATCTCTTTTAAGCTGTCGAATTTCTTTTACCACGTCTGAAAACTTCATATAGTTTATTTGCTTTTTAATTTCAGCAACCAGACCGATATTAGTTAAAATTGAAAGAAGATGATATCCATTATCTATGGGAAAATAGACCTGCTTGATTTTAGAACTAGTGACAGGTTGAGATTGATTTTGTTTTTTTAGTGACAGAAATTGTTCTCGAATTGATTCATAAGAAATATCTGCATATGACAATAACTCTCTTGCCTCTTGAGTTTCATTTTCAATATGTTCCAATAACGTATATCCATCTTTAAGACGCAGAAAAAGGAATGTTTCAACATCCATTGCAGCTGCATTCCCTAATGAATCATATACTGTGTCAATATTACCACTTCTAATATATCCATCTGGATTGTAAGTGGCATTCGCGATTACAGATGTAGAAATATCATCTTTGTGGTTAGATCTTGAACTTGGATGGCTAAAAGTACATGGATGAGTTGTAAGGGAACGCCAACAAG
>CAYZUR010000212.1:0-4021 GCA_964481535.1 uncultured Spirochaetaceae bacterium
CTACTAGATGGCTACCTGTTCTTCTAAAAGTGTAAACCTAAAGGGCACCATATCAATTTTGCTCATCTTTCTGTCATCGATAATATTATGTTAGCACCTCTAAAAGTTAAAAAGATGAGTAAACTTGACGCGATAAAGTTAGCAAGAGATTTGCTACAAAGAGTTGGTCTTTTAGATAAAGAGACTTCTTTCCCTTCTCAGCTTTCAGGAGGGCAACAGCGGCGTGTTGCAATTGCGAGAGCGCTTGCTATGAATCCAAAGGTAATGTTGTTTGATGAACCAACTTCTGCCCTTGATCCTGAAATGATTAAGGAAGTTCTCGATGTTATGTTAAACTTGGCTAAAAGCGGAATGACGATGCTTATTGTTTCTCATGAGATGGGGTTTGCTTCTGCTGCTGCTGATAGAGTGATCTTTATGGACGAAGGTGAGATTATTGAAATCGATACACCTGATAATCTCTTTTCTCATCCTAAAGAGGAAAGAACGAAGAAGTTTTTAGATAATATTCTTTAGTAATGATGTATTAGTTAATAAATATAGAGAAAAAAGGGGGTAATAGTAGAATTATACTATTGCTCTTTTTTTATGTGGTGCTGTATTGTCCTAAGATATGAAAAAGAATAATCCTTCATGGCTTGAAAGCCACATTAGCCTGCCTACCTATGATGACCCTGTTAGTGAAAAAGAGAATTCTATCTCCCATTTCATAGCTTCAGTACTTTCTTATGTGTTTCTTATATATGTTATCATACAAAAATCTCATTCTCCTACCCTTTTAACCTACGTTGGTATGGTAGTATTTGCACTTAGTCAATCAATCCTTTTTACCTCTTCTACAATTTATCATAATATGAAAGAGAGTGATGCTAAACGCTTATTTAGAATTTTAGATCACTCAACTATCTATTTTCTCATCGTGGGAACCTATACTCCTATTATGCTCTATATTAATACTTCAGCAACTCGAATAATTCTTATCTTCCTCTACATATTTTTAGTGATTGGAATTGTTACTAATATCCTTTTTTGGAGTAAATTTAAAATTTTGCATGTCCTTATCTATTTAGCTATGGGCTGGGCAATTGTGTTAGTGTGGGACCAGGTTGTACCTAAGTTGCCGGGGAACATGCTCTACTTTATTATCGTAGCAGGTCTTTTATATACTATTGGTGTTATTTTCTATGCTCTTAAAAATGTTGCTCATGCTCACCTCATTTGGCACATCTTTTGTTTACTAGCAAGTGCAACTTTTAGTATTGGTTTTGTAATATATTTTCTTTAGATACAATATAGATAGCACCTAATTGCATTACAGTATTGGTCCTTCCTCATACATACATGGGTTTAGTGCCATTATATGCCTCATTTTCTATCCGTTATTACTTAGATGAACGTTTTATTTGTATCTCTCGTGTAGCTCCCCTTCAAAAGGGAGGCTTCTTTTGTAGTGGAGAAACTTGCAAAAAAGAGAAAAGGGCTATACAGTATTGAACTATTGGCAAATACAATTGAGGAGAAGTATCCTACAGAAAGATTTTACTAAAAAGGTATTTGTAGTTGTATATGTGCTGTAAATTAAGGAGAATTGGATGAATCGTAGAGAGAAAGTTGCAATCACTCGGTGTAATACCTACAGTAATGAAGATCTTTATCCCGCTTTAAAAGAGGTGCTACTTCATGGTGATATGCCCCTCGTAATAGGAAAGACGATTCTTCTTAAACCAAATATTTTATCAGATGCTCATCCAGAGAAAGCGATTACCACTCGAGGCGAGGTGATAGGTAATCTTATAAAGATTTTGTATGAGATGGGGGCGGATAAGATTTATGTTGGTGATTCTCCCGGTATTAGTGGAAATAAATTCACCCCTAAACATTCTGGTATTTATAAAGCTTGTGTTGAAAATGGTGCCCATTGGGTTCAATTTTCTCTCGATACTGAATCAAAAAAGATTCCCTTTACCTATGGTAAAAAGCTCCCCCTCCCCACACTACTTAATGAAGTGGACTATGTTTTTAGTGTAGCTAAGATGAAAACCCATCAGTTAATGTATCTTACAGGGTGCGTAAAGAATTTATTTGGATTGGTTCCAGGGCTCCATAAAAGTCATTCTCACATGCTCTACCCTACAAGAGAATCATTTTCCCGTATGATAGCTGGGTTATATCAACTCACTAAGCCAGATTTTAATATTTTAGATGGGATTATTAGTATGGAGGGTCCAGGCCCTGCAAGTGGTTCACCCCGTCATACAGGTCTTTTGTTTGCTTCTCGTGATGCAACAGCTGTAGATGCTTCAATGGCTATTATAATGAATTACGATATAGAGAAAATCCCCCTTCTTAAAGAATTGCAGAAAAGATCTTTAACAAGTTGGACTCATGTAGATGATATTCCCTACCCTTTACTTAATGCAAAGGACCTCGTAATAAAGGATTTTAAAAGGATAGAGATAGAGAAGAAAACACATCTTTTAAGTTCTCTCATTGGTCCATTATTTTCTAAGTGGATAAAGCTTAGACACCAACAGAAAGAGCCAAAACCATTATTTAATGATGAGTTGTGTATTTCATGTGGAAAATGTATTACAATATGCCCAGGTAAGGCTCTAAAATTTAATGAGAATAAGAAAATTGATGTAGATTATGCTAAGTGCATTAGATGTTATTGTTGTCACGAAGTATGTCCAGCAGATGCTATCGATATTGAAAAACAAGGAGTGTAATAGTGGAAACTTTTCACACAGTACTACTTACGGTATTTTTCGGAATTCTTCCAATTAGTGAGCTTCGTGGTGCAATTCCTTTTGCCTATCTTAATGGGATTCCTCTTCCCGTTGCCGCTCTTATAGGAGGCGGGGCTAATCTATTGGTGTTTCCTATGGCTATGGTGTTTCTTACGTATTTCCACTCTTTTTTCTATGCACATTTTTCTTGGTATATGTCTCTTTTTGATAAAACGGTGACAAAAACACGCCATAGGTTATCCCATAAAGTTTCTGTATATGGGCTGTTAGGGATTACTCTATTTGTTGCAATTCCGTTTCCCATTACAGGTGCATATACAGGGACACTAGGGGCTTGGCTCCTTGGTTTAGATATGAAGAAGTCTTTTATTGCTGTCTCTTTTGGAGTTCTCATTTCAACAATAATTGTTTCGTCAATTCTCCTCATTGGAGATGCTTCTTTTTCACTTTTTATAAAAAAAATATAACAATTTTGGAGTATTATATGAATTCATCTCTTCTTTCCTCCTTAAATGAAGGTCAAAAGAAGTCTGTGCTGCATACAACGGGTCCTCTTCTCATTATTGCAGGAGCTGGGTCTGGTAAAACAAAAATGATTACTCACAGAATTGCGTATTTATTAGAACAGGGTGTTAAGGAGGAGGAAATCCTTGCCCTTACTTTTACGAATAAAGCAGGGAGTGAGATGGCTATACGGATTAAAGAGCTCACTAAAAGACCTCTTAAAAATCTTCTTACGACAACGTTTCACTCTTTTGCACTGAGAGTATTAAAAAAACATATTCATCATCTTGGGTTTCATAACAATTTTACAATCTATGATCAACAAGACTGTATCTCCGTCTTCAAAGAGGTTCTTAGGGAACAAGATATTGATATCATGAGCATTAATATTAAAGAGATGTTAATGGTCTATAGTGAAATAAAAACTCACAGATCTTCAACCCATCCCCTCTTTGATAAAGAAATGCAATCGTTATTTGAAATCTATGCGCATCACATGAAACTCTATAATGCCCTTGATTTCGATGATTTAATTATTCACACACTTCACCTATTGGAAAATTATCCCCAAGTATTACAAGAAGTCAAAAAACGTTTTACGTATATTATGGTTGATGAATTTCAAGATACTTCTTCGAATCAATATACGATGGTCTATCTTTTAGCAAAGGATCACAGAAATATTGCAGTAGTTGGAGATGATGATCAATCTATTTACTCATGGCGTGGTGCTAATTATGAGAATATTATCAATTTTGAGAAGGATT
>CAYZUR010000213.1:0-4019 GCA_964481535.1 uncultured Spirochaetaceae bacterium
GAAGGTGTATTTGATTGGATACAGGATAAGTATCCAGAACTAGAACCCTCTGTGAGATGGAATAAACCAATGTATAGCCATCATGGAACATATATCGTTGGATTTAGTGTAGCAAATAATCACTTAGCAATCGCTCCAGAACAAAAAGGAATTATTAGATTCTCTGAAGAAATAAAAAAAGTTAGTCTCACTCACTCTAAAAAATTAAGTAGAATAGAATGGGATCAATCGGTTAATTATCAATCACTCGAGAAGATTATTAATTTCAATATTGAAGATAAGTCCACGTGCACTTTTTTTTGGAGAAGAGATAACTAAATATTTCAAGAAGGTAATAGAGTTCCCTTTAGCCAATCACTAAAAAGCTTCTTCCCTAAACACACTATTAATTTTTTTTCATTATATAAACAAATGTCAACTATCAGAAAAATAGGGAAATCTACTAATCCTATAATTTTATATTATTAGAAATTTTTTATTTTCATAAAATATCTCTTATCATACTAATAATTTGCACATTTTATAATAAACACTTATTTGCTAGAATAATAATTCATTAACGACCTAAAAGTATTTTATTACATATTAGATATGTTTAAACGACTATTTTTTTCTTTTTTTATACCTATATAGATATATCTTATTGGGAATTTATGAAGTAAAGTTCTTAAATAAAAACAAGGAGTAATTTTATGAGCCGAACAATTTTTGAAGAAATGATTATCTCCAATATCAGGAAATATCGCATCGAAATGGGAATGACACAAGAAGAACTTGCAGTAAAATCTAACCTGCAAACGGGGTACATTGGAGGGATTGAGACAGGAAAAAGGTTCCCTAAGTTAGAAAACTTGAATCGAATCGCACAAGGTTTAGGAATCGACCTCACACATTTAATCAATCCAGATGCACATTCCAGAGCTCTTCTTGTCTCTGAAAAAATGGATCATCTTGAAAAGTATTTTCATGAATACTTGATTGATCAAAAATTCCCTACTGTTTAAGAGAGATCATAGAGTGCAGGTCATCTTTAAGAGGCAGATATCACTTGATTTCTGCCACCTTCTTTCGCTATATACATAGCTTGATCAGCTGCATCAATTAAATCTGTTTCATTTTCACAAGTACACGTTGGGTAGCTCACTACCCCAATAGATAGTGTCGCGCGTATTGCTTGGCTTTGATTCATTAATTGTGATTCAGATGATGCTCTTCGTAAATGCTCCGCAATTTCTAATGTATCATTATGGGATGCACCAACGAGAACAACTAAGAATTCATCTCCACCGTAACGTATAAGAACATCACCATCTCTCACAACAGATCTCGTAATATTTGCAATTTGTTTTAACATCTTATCACCAACAGGATGGCCATATGTATCATTAATTTGTTTAAAACGGTCAATATCAAACATAATTAAACCAACAAACCCATCATTCGCAATGGCTCTCATCACCTCTTCTTTTAACCTCATGAGACCAAATCGTCTATTATAAAAAGAAGTGAGAGAATCAAGAGCTGCAAGTTTTTGAACTTGATCGTATGTGATAGCATTATGGAGGGCAAGACCTAGCCCATTAGTGAGAATATTAAGAATAGAAATTTTAGAGGCATCAAATTCAGTTGCCTTTGCAAGAATTACTATTCCAAGCATGACCTGTTTATATTTAATAGGCTGAATGGTTAATTGACTAGGGCGATAGGTTGTAAGAACCCCTTCAAGCTTTATATCTTTGGGGAAATTTATCACCCTCTCTTTTTCATCAACCATCACCTCTTGTAGAACTGAATTATTAACTAAGTTAGCTTGATCACTAATACCTTTTGCTTCTACAAGGTTTAGCTCCCCACCTTTAAGAACAAAAATAGCTCCACTTTCTGCTTCAAAATCTTCGAGGAGCATTATCAATGCATTCTTACATAAAGAATCCATATCTAGGTGCCTACTCAACATCTGAGTATATGTTCTCAATGACATCTCAGTTTTCATACTATGGGAGATAGTATCAACAAGTCGATTAAAAGCAATGGCACTCTCACCTAGTGCATCAGCAGAATCAACGACAATATGACATTTCATATTATCACAATCTATGGGTTCATTTTTCCAGAAATTTCATGAAGATGATTTTCAATCTCACTCATGTGAGATGCGAGATTTCGTACTCGTTTCTCAACGACATTTTTAGCTAGGATTATATTCACCAAGCCTACCATTAATCCAGCGATTATACATGCAAGACGAAACCATAACGCAGATGTAATGTCATGAGATACCCCTACAAGTATCAGGAAAAAAGGGAATAGTATTCCAACTAATAACCCAAACCCAATCATCCAAAGGGCCAAATCGTTAAATACTTTTTTTGTGATTGTTGCCATATATAGATTTACCTCAATAAAATAATCCTATTGTACAATAAAAAGTAAGTCAATCAAAAATTGATTTTTCTAGTACTTTTTTGACACTAATAGACTCTCAATATTTACTTTTTCTCATCTATGTCATTTTTAAAGATAATACATTTACTACACTGACATAAAAAAATACTGCAATAACACAATCGCTATCACAGTATTTTTATACTATATAGAACGAAATTAGAATGTATAGTTTACCATTGCAGCAAGTCGTTTCCAACAGTCACTACCCCTATCAAGATATACTTGTGGAATTACAGTAAGATTAAGATTATCAAATAGCTTAACATTCGCTATTAATCCGAGAACAAATTGGTCATATTCTTTCCTATCTGCTACTTCAACAAAGACACTATCTACAGTATGTTCTAGCATCAAGGCAACCGTATTAATCATAAGTGGCATATTATAGCCAATCACATATTCACCTTTATAAGCAAAATCATTCTCTTTTACACCACCATTCTCATATTCCCACCATTCGTCAGCACCTGTTGTACCTGTATACATTTGGTAATTAATTTCATGGTATGTACGTAAGAGAATACTTTTCCATTCACCTTCTAACACAGCACCGGTATCAAACTGAAGAGCTACGCCCGCTCTCCCTTTTAGATACGAACCACCAAGTTGATCACTATCTTCAGGTATAGGGGATTTAGTAGGACCCAATCTAATACCTTGAAGGTCGAGTCCAAAAGCATTAAAGTCCCATCCAGTTCCAACAGCAGCACCTAGACTTACTTCCATTATTGCTAAAGGGGTAAGAACTGCATCAACTTGTGCTGTAACAGCAATTGGAGAAATCCCTAAAATGCTTTTAATCTTAATATTATTATTACTCGTGAGCATTGAGGTTCCTTGTAAGAAAGGAAATGAAACATTATACCCAACTTCAACTTTAGCCTCTGGGCTAGAGGAACCAATTAACTTAACGTTACTACTTGTAGTTGTAGCACTAAAGAGAGGAAGCGTAGAAAATAATAGAAAACTTATCATAGTAATTGCTATTACTCGCATCACTTTTGTATTAGATTTGTATGACATATAAAATCTCCTTTACCTATTGTTGCCTCTACTTTACCATATTGGCAGTGGAAATGGACATATATTTTTATTATTTATCACAAGATTTTACTATATCAATAAATGAATCAAATAAATTAGCAATAGATTCAATTTTTTGCTTATCATCACCTACCGAATTTTCTACAAAACAAGAACTGATTGCATGTGGAACAGATACAGCCTTCTCTTTCATCTCTTCACCCTTCAATGTAAGAGAAATCTTTACAATACGCTCATCAATGCTATCACGAGTTCGAACTAGAAGATTATTCTTTTCCATTCGTTTTAACATAGGAGAAATAGTGCCTACATCAATATCTGTTTTACTACAAATGTCGCTTACCTTTTGCTCGCCATCCTTCCATAGAATCATGAGTGTTATATATTGCAAGTAGGTGATGCCTAATTCATCCAATAACGGCTTATAAAGGGCCATCACCTTTCTATGCAATGTATATATCCTAAAACAGAGTTGATTCTCTAGTAAGAGCTGGGAATACTCACTCATAAAGATTTTTCAATATCCT
>CAYZUR010000214.1:0-4014 GCA_964481535.1 uncultured Spirochaetaceae bacterium
AAGTTGGGACAACTTGGTAAAATCAAATACAGCTTTCATAGTTCCTACCTTCCTTTTTTCTCTTCTCGTCGTATTTTCTCAATTCGTAACAAAAATTCAATATTCCCGATGATGTACCGTTTCCACATCCGTTTTGGTTCCATCATCAGCCGCCAGACCCATTCAATACCTATCTTACGCATCCACTTGGGAGATCGACGAATTGTTCCTGAATAATAATCAAACAGTCCACCAACACCCATCACAACTTTACTATTAATTTTTGAAAGGTGTTCATGTAGCCAGAGCTCCTGAGTAGGAACTCCCATTCCCACTAACAGTATGTCTGCCTTGGATTCATTAATTTGATGGAGTAATGTGCTCGTATCTTTTTTTAAAAAATATCCATCACTAAACCCTGCAATAATATTACCTTGGACATACTCATTTGCCCATGTGGCACACTTATTAGCTACATCAGGTTTCCCTCCAAGCAAAAAAAGTTTTTTGTTTGTCTTCTTGCATTCACTGCAGAGCAGAGGAAACAAGTCCGTACCATTAACGTTATCTACAATAGGATGATTGAGTCTCACTCCAGCTTTTCGAATTCCAGAGCCATCTGCAAAAATAGCTGTAGATTGGCGTAATAGTGAGAGGTATGTAGGGTTTTTTGCTGCTACATTGATACAATGAGCATTAACAAAATGGATTTCAGAAGTATGGGAACGTTCTAAACTTGTCCAAATTATTTCCAATGCTCGTTGCATTGTAATATTTGCTATAGGGATCCCTAAAAGGGTAAAGGTATCGTCTTTTTGTCGGGAGGTCATATTAATATGCCCCTTTTCCAGTTAATACCGCTGGAATGGTCTTTAAAATAAGTTTGATATCCAATAAAAATCCATGGCTCTCTATATATAAAACATCAAGTTCCACCTGTTGTTTGAATCCAATATCAGATCTTCCACTCACCTGCCAAATACCTGTAAGACCCGGGGTAACTTCAAGGCGACGTCGATCTTCTTGCGTATAGAGGGCGACTTCTCGAGGTACAGGAGGACGTGGCCCTACAATCGACATGTCACCTATGAGAACGCACCAGAGCTGAGGAAGTTCATCAATGCTAAATCTTCTAATGAAGCGCCCAATAGATGTGACTCGAGGATCTTTCTTCATTTTAAAGGTTACATCGCCTTTACGATCAGCTGAGGTGAGCAAATTATCTTTCATTGTGTCAGCATTGGCTACCATTGAACGAAACTTTGGAAATGGGAAGGGTTTTCCCTGTTTCCCAATTCGCGTTTGAAAATACAAAACATCCCCTCCATCAGTAAGTTTGATGATTAAGGAAACAATTGCCAATAACGGACTGAGTGCTACCAACGCTGCCAAAGAAACAAAGATATCCAATATTCGCTTTAAAAGTAGAGTTGCTTTAATAACAAATGTCCAAAGTTTTTTCTTAATCTTTGCTTTTCTTGTTTGACTTGATGGATGGCGATACTGGCGTAACATCGCATCGACTCTTACCTTGCGTTCATCAGGAGACATGTTCTTTGGGGTTGTTTTTGAATCGGTGCGTACAACATAACGGGCAATACTCACGACAGCTTCGGCAGGTTTTTCATCAGAACTGATGATAATATCTGCATACTGGCGAGTAACGGAAACTTCACTATCAATATGTTCAGAACTTGCTTGTAAAATCTTTTTTACTTCTGTTGAAAGCAAAGAACCACGTACGCTTTCTTTTTTATTTGTAGAGGTAAAATTTTGCAACACAGAGGAAGTAATATCAATTTCATTAGCTTCAACATAGATGCGCAGTGATGAAAGCTTTCGCATATTCTCTAGAGCCAATAAATTATCACCATAAACAATAAGGTATTCATTAGACACTTCATCCAATATGTTACGTATTTCATCTACTTTGAAATGTTGCATATCAATGAGGGTTTTAGCTTGAGGAAAGAGTGAGTGGCAAGCGAGGACCTTCCCTTTGCCTAATCGAACAGCCAAGGCTTCTGCTACCTCTTTATCCCGTGCCACTGAAGGACCTGATATGGAAATAAGATATCGTTGCATAGACTTCATTTTTTCTTTCCTTCTTTACCTATTCGTCTAAAAATTTCCAACGTTTCCCCGACAGTTCTCTCCCAAGAGAACCCTTGAGCCCACTGTAATCCTTTTGTTGCTAAAATTTCTCTTTTTTCATCATCCCCTAGCACTGTAACAATAGCATCTTTCATTGCGCCTATATCGTTTGGATCAAAATGGGGAGAAAAAGAACCACTTACCTCGGGAAGAGATGCAGCATTAGAAGTAATAACGGGAACTTTACACGCCATTGCTTCCAGTACTGGAAGGCCAAATCCTTCAAAAAAGGAGGGAAGGACAAATAGAGCAGCTCCCCTATACAAGTTTGGAACGTCTTGATCATCGACAAACCCCAAGAATTTTATTGCACTAGCATACTTAGAAGCATTGGCAACTGCATGAATTTCTTCAGAACGTTCTTTGTCTGGACCTGGCAACACTAAAGAATAGACTTGTTCTGTATCATCTTGAAAGAGTTCAAATGCCTTAATCAGGTTTACATGATTCTTCCCTGGATGCTCCAATCTAGAAATATAGAGTAAATATGGCCCTTCTACCCCATGTTTTTCTTTCATCCACGATACTACAGAGCTCTTATTATCAAGAGGATAAAAACGAGTATGATCAGCTGCTAATGGGATAACTGTGACAGAGGAAGCTGGAACATGAGCAAAGTGAACAATATCATCCTTAGAAAACTGGCTTACAGTAATGATGTGGCTCAACTTTTTTACCAAATAAGGCAATAACTTTCGGTTAAAAACTGCATGGGAAAAGTCATATTTGTTTTTCAGATGCAATGTAGCCAAATCATGCACTGTCCCGACAGTAGGACACGGTGCTTTTCCAGTGAGTCTTCGATTTGCAGCTGGAAGAAAAAGAAGGTCATATCCCCGTTTTTTGCAAAGTTTTGGGAGGGAGAATTGATTCCAAAAGAAGTTTTGCAGAGGAGAATTATCAACATTTTCTACTTGGTGCCAAAGAATGTTTTTTTTCCCTTTCAAATAGTAGTCTTTATCTACTTGAGGACCTATAAGTTCAAAGGAAAATTCTTTAGCGAGACCATCATCGTCAAAACGATCTAATAATTCACGCAGGTAACTACCAATACCTGATCGTCCACTGTCGGTTCCAAAGCTAGGGCAACCAATTTTTATCATACTAAATCCTCCAATAGATGTGCCAAATTATGAATATAGTGTTCATAGGAAAATAAATCTTCTGCCATTCTTTTCCCAATTTTTCCCATTTCTTTTGCTTTTTGAAGATCTGTTGAAAGATCATACATTGCCTCACATAGGGCTTCAGGATCATTGGGAGGAAAGAGAAATCCATTTTTACCATCTTTGAGCCAATCTGGAATCCCTCCCACTTTTGCTCCAATAACAGGTCGTCCTCTTAGCATTGCTTCAACACCTACCATGCCAAAGGGTTCTGGCCAACGAGAAGGAATTACCACCAATGTAGAATTGTCATACATTTGAGCAAGGTTATCGTGTGATATCCATCCATGAAACTCTATTTTAGACTTGAAAGAAGATTCTTGAACAAGATGTTTTAAGGCCTCTTCTTCATTCCCTCGTCCAATGATATGTAAAGAGATGGAAGAGTCAGTTTTTTGTAACAACAATTCATATGCCTTAAGGAGAATATCTACCCCTTTCCCTTTAATCAACTGTCCTACAAAGAGAATCGATGGCTCCAAAGGGAGGGGTTGAAGCTTTTGTGGGTAAGGTTGGACACATGGAGGGAGTAAATTGATTTTCTTAGAATCGAATCCATTTCTTTCAAGTTCCTTCTGCATGTAGGTACTGCCTATCAATAGAGCATCAACCCGCTTGTTGTTTTTCATCTCTAACAGTTTTTTTTCTATTGAAACAAAGGCTATCCCTTTTCCTTTGCGTTGAAGAAAGGCAAGATCAGCATAACAGATAAGGC
>CAYZUR010000215.1:0-3998 GCA_964481535.1 uncultured Spirochaetaceae bacterium
TTTTTTAGGTTTATCGCATATATGATCTTTAAAAATTCTTTGACACAGTAGAACAGTGTCCATCAAACCCTATACACCCTATTCACATATGTAGCTAAAAAGTATCCTGCTTTTGTAATGAAAAACGACACTAATGTAGCCCCTGTTTAGAAACAGAGACTATTAGAGAGTAAAGAAGGAGGATTTTCTGATGCTTAAAATGGTTTCTTTTTAATGGACATTGTTTGAATAGACATTTCTTTACGAAGTTCTGGTGTGAGATTCCATGGTAAGAACTGACTGTAATCAACATCTTTTGCATTCAAGTTTCTTATTTTTGTCATTTCATTTAGAAGATAGGTAACATAATCATACATATCTAAATCATTTAAGTTAGCAGTTTGAATAATAGATTCTAGAGTCGCAAAAGCATGTGCACCATCGGGACATCCTGCAAAAAGAACGTTCTTGCGAATTATACTTACACCCTTTATAATACGCTCGACTCTGCTATTATCTGGATTTAGATAAGCACAATCGAGGTAACCTTGTAATAGTTTTTCATGGTTTTGGTAGTAGTTAATGCCTTCAATGATATAATCATCGTCTTGGTGAAAATGCTTACGACCTTCAATCCAAGCAGAAAGTTTCTTGTAGAGTGGAAGTGTAAGTTCCTTGCGAATAGTAAGAAATTTATTCTCAGTGATTATCTTGTCGCCTAACCACTGTTTACGGTATGTGTTATCAATGTTATAGATGTTTCCAATAAGACGAAGGATTTTATCTAATGTAATATAGCCAATAGAACCTTCTTGATAAGAACTTGCTTTTTGAGCGTCGATAAATTTACGACGCATGTGGGCATTGCAAAGAGAGAGAGTAAAGTTATATGTTTGCTTTTCTGTTTGATACCCAACGTAGCCATCCGCTTGCAAAAAACCAGAATAATCACCGACCATTTCTTTAAAAACATCGCTTCCTCTAGACACATTATAATGGAAATAAGCAGCAGGAAGATCAGGAGTTGCACTGCAAAGAACCCATAACCATGATTTTAATTCATCAGCTCTTTCCTTTTCATCCAGAACTTGGAGACGTGTTTCGTCAGCATTCGAAGCTACCTGATTAAGGATAAATTGTTTAATCGCCAGAGCAATTGGTTCGAGTTCAGCACCTGCTCGTAGGTGCCAATTAGAGAAGTTTTGTTCACTTAAATCTACTCCAATAGTACGAAATCTTTTTGAAATTCTTGTTACTGACATTCCAAAAAAGAATTTATCTACAAGAGAGGCTGCAATAATATTGTTACTAGCAAGACCACCAGGAATGAATCTCTCAGTAGCAGTCGCTGTAAGGATTTTACGCTTTTTAGTGCCGTCTTCATGATGAGTTTCACCACAACCAGGACAGTAACCTTTATGTTTTCTTTGTTGAATAATTTTTAAACTTCTATCAATAATGCTAACGTGCTCATGAACATCAACTGAATCAATTTCTACAAGATGAGTACCACAATGAGGACATGCTTCATCAAGGTAGAAATCAACTTCTTCTCTAGGATAAGAGGGATCAAAGACTTGCCTTCCACATCCATTACCTCTTATACGATGTTCTGGATTCCTATTTCTTCTTTCTTTTTTACTCGAATCTGCATCAGTTGTGTCGGATTGTTGTTCTACTAACTTTTTTGCTTCTTCTATAGTCTGTTTTTCTTCAGGCGTAAGATTTTCTTCTGGTATGCCAAGAAGTTCAACTGGAATATTAAAGATCTTACGGTATTTTTCGCTCGAACAACCAAACTTGAGAAAAAGTTCAAGTCTTAGTTTTTCTTTTCCTGAGCGTACTACTCGAGTAAGGATCTCTACATCTTCTTTTAAGATGTCTTTTTCTTCAGTAAGGTCGTGTATTGTAGCTTCAGACTTCTTATTTATTTTTTCTAATTCAGTTACACGCATGCGTAACCTGATAAGTTCTTCTTCATTACTATTCATGAGAAGAACTTTACCATAGAATGAAGTTATAATCAATATAAGTTGTTATAATACAATGTTTTACATAGTCCTACTCAGCTGTAACATTCTATCAGGCAGGCTATAGGAATAACGGCTGTATTAACTATGTTTGGGCAGAGTAAAAACAGAAAAACACTTAATTGAAGCAGTAGGAGGCCTCCTAGACTCTATCTAATTGTTTTTCCTGAAATAAAATATGTATTTTTTTTAGATATGCAGTTCCATTCTAGCAACTTTCCCAGATGCTCTAAGATATTCTAATGGAACAGGGTCTGCTAAGAGGTCTTTCAACTCCTGAACTGTTAATTGTGAAGCTGCTTTGGCATTCATTGGCCAGGGGTATCTTCCATAACGAATCCTTCGTGTACACATCCAGATTCCTGCTCCTTCAGTGTAGACTATTCTTATTTGCTTTTTACTAGTAGAGCAAAAAACGAATAAAGACTTTTCATCCATCTTTAGATCCATTGCTCCAACCACTAAAGAAACCATACCACGGATTCCTCTACGGAAGTCTGAAGCTCCAATTCTCAAGAACACTTTTTTATCTGTTAGATCCATCTCAAAAGGAAGAGCCATTACAACACCTCCATCATTTGAGAGAGAAGAGAGATATTCTTTTTGCTGCAACTCATCTGGTAAAGGTGAAGACAACAATCGTGAACATCTCTCTGGAATTTGATCATCTCTTCGAGAGTAAGAGCTTCCTCTCCATTTACGAATCTTTCAACATTATTGCTTAAAGAATAGCAGGCTATATTAAGATCTACATGAGGTGATTGCGTTTTTACTGCCTTATTTACAGGAGTAGTACTCTCTACAGATATTTGTAACCACCTACTTAGTGTTCGCTCAGAGACAGGAACATCAGGCAATTGGCAAAAGTGATATTTAGAAAGCCCTGATTGCTTATACCTATGAATAATCTCATTTCTAAATTGCTGTGAATAACTTTTTTTATTTCTCATTCTTCTATCCTCCAAAGCCTATGCTAGAGGATTAGAAACTCATTGAGTATGGTGTATTTGGTTTGATGGACACAGATGGCCAAGGACGGAACGAACCGCGGCGGTGCCCAAATCGGTGCCGGTCGCAAACCCAAGGCACTTGCCGAAAAGATTGCCAATGGAAATCCCGGTGGCAGGAAACTCAAGATGCTGGATCTGAGTAAGGAGGCATCACAATTAGAAGGATCTGACATGCCCCCAGTGAGGGAATTTATGAAAGAAGCCCAACGTAGTGGCATTGCCCTCAGTGCAGAGGAGGTGTTCAACGAGACCTACCTGTGGTTAAAGGGATTTGGATGCGAATCATTGGTGTCGACTCGGATGCTTGAAGAATACTCCATGTCGGTGGCGAGGTGGATCCAGTGTGAGAGTGCCATCAGTCAGTTTGGGTTCTTAGCGAAGCACCCTACCACAGGAGCCGCGATTGCTAGCCCATATGTTGGTATGGCTCAGTCTTTCATGAAGCAAATAAACCAAAGTTGGTATCATATCTACCAGATTGTAAAAGAGAACTGTACCGTAACAGTTAAAAGCAACAATCCCCAGGACGACATGATGGAGCGCCTGCTCACCCAAAAGCCCTGGAAGTGATTATCATGACAACCCTCCTTTGATCTATTCTCATGGCAAGAAGGTGAGCAATTCGAACGGCAAGTGCGTCTCATACTAGAAGCATTAAAACTACCATAAATAATCAACTTGCTATATATGTGAATCTGAGCAATCAATACTACCTGAATGAGGAGAATATGATATGAATAGCCCCCAACAACAAAGAATCGAGATTTTAAAAAGCCAATATCCACCTGGATGCATCGTTGAGTTGATACACATGGATGACGAGCAAGCCCCACCAAAGGGAACACAGGGAAAAGTGATCCAGGTTGATGACACAGGAACTATCCACATATCGTGGGATACAGGCTCAACTTTAGGCGTGGTTCCGGGCGTCGACATGGTACGGAAATTGGGTGAAGAAATCCCTAGAAAATAGTGTATC
>CAYZUR010000216.1:0-3997 GCA_964481535.1 uncultured Spirochaetaceae bacterium
T
Organism: uncultured Spirochaetaceae bacterium; assembly: GCA_964481535.1. Taxonomy (GTDB): domain Bacteria; phylum Spirochaetota; class Spirochaetia; order Sphaerochaetales; family Sphaerochaetaceae; genus SABI01. The sequence continues at coordinate 2 of CAYZUR010000216.1, forward strand.
GTTTATAATTGTGGATCCTAGCAGAGGTCAAATCGGAGTTAGCAATAATCAGTAGCTCACCTGAAAGCACCCTGATTCGGATGGATTTGATTCCTATGCGTTCAACCACCCCTAACTTGTCTCCAAAGACTATAAAATCTCCCAACTCAAACGGCTTGTCGAAGAAGATGACAAGGTAGCTGAACAGATCACCAAGAATACCTTGAGCTGCAATAGCAACAGCAATGCCTCCTACACCAAGACCGGCTATGGCCGTGGTGACATCAAGGCCAAGATTGGCCAGAAGGAAAATGATTCCTACAACCCAGAAGAGAACTTTGACCAAGGACAGAAGTGGCTTTAAGTGCTTCTCTCTGCTGCGGTCTGTCCATTCAAGCTCAAAATAACGCACGAATGCCAAATCCAGAGTTTTACTAAGAGCGCGGACAACGATGAAGGTCATGATGATTGAGAGTCCAATCTTTACGGTTTCCTGGATTTTTTCATTGAATGAGACCATATTGGTGGCAATGGTAAGTAACGCAAGGAAAGCTAAAGGTACAGCAATACGTTGGAAGAACCTAAGGAAATTCAAATGGGGAGCTTTTCCCCCTCCTTGTTTTTTCTCTTCAAGGTTTTTGACCCTCCGCTTGAGGATGATGTTTACGATGAGTAAAATCAATGAACCGATAACAATTACCAGGGCCGCTTTTAGATACTCTGATTCTAATAGTACTTGCATATTCTCAAGTATAGACAAAATCTTCCTGCTTTACAAATGGAAAAATGCATTTGTGCTTATCAACGCTTATCAATCAACCTCAATCAATCATCTATTAACGATTAACGATTTTTTTTATTCTAGGAGATCTTTCCACCCTTCATAGATCATTACCATTGCCATGGTATCGAGTTCACAATATTTGAGCAGAGCCTTTCTGATCTCTGTTATTTCATAATCTGACATTTCTTCAAACTGCATTCGAGCATAAGCGGTCATTGCAGCTCCTCCATCTCTTAGTTCATCATCACTACTTAATATTCCCATATCCTTATCTGATACATCTTGGAACATCTTAGGAAGCAGTTTATATGGATCAACCACTTTTCCATCTTTTATTTTTACCCACTGCCAATCTTTGAAGTTAATGCTAGAAATTCCATGTAAAGAGCCGTAGATTGGTTTTGAATATTTGTTTTGTAGAAAAGTTGAGCTGTTTAGGATTGCTGGTAGCACCTGTTTGATTGAGTTTGAACCATTTGTTGCTGGGTCATAATAGTAGCGCTTCACGACGTCCCACATATCGACCATAGTGCGGTCTCCTGTCCATTGATCATCTGAATTTTTTACTGCCTGGGTTATTGACCTAATAAATCCACACAATTCTTCTCGGTCTACAATTTCTTGTTTGTCAGCTCGCAATTGGCGGTAGATCATATTTAGGTATGTATTTTCATGATTAGAGTAACGGAATATGCTACCATTGTCTTTTTCTAATTGGGCTTTAAGAGCTCGTACAAAGTCATAGTTTGGAAATGCACCGCGCTCTGTATTAAGATATTCTCCAGAGTGTTCTACAGTGCCATCTTTATAAACGGTATGATGAGAAAATTGAAACGCTATTCCTTCATAGGGCCGCCGGCCTCTATTAAATGGAATGGCAACCATTGTGGTTTCAAAGTCAATGAAATGAAGTGGGTAGACCCAGCTATTCATTTCCTCTCTCATATTTCTCTTGTCTAACCAGATTGAATTATCATTATTTTGATATTTTTGTATCTGAAGCCATTGGCGTTCACTTGCCGATATTCCCAGCTTTTTATCAGGTTTTGGAGCTATGTCTTGTTCACTAAGGTCAGACATTTTAATAACTCCATTTTCAATTAAGTCATCCTTTTTCCTAAAATTCCAAACATCTAGCACTGTTTGCGACTCAAAATCTTTATCACTCCAACCTAACGTTTCTTTCCAACACTCTTTCTTTCCGCTTAACAATCCTAGGATTTCATCGCTTTTTTTCGTATAAAACTCACAAGAACCACAACTTTTAGATATAGGGGAGGGGATTTTTGTGTCAGCAACATAATGGTCTGCTAACGTATCAATCCACTTTGAAAAACTCAAAGCATCATATGTTCCACCATATATCATCTCACATATGCTATCGACATTGACTCTACAAAGAATTGGTGGTGTTAAATCTTCTGTAGTAAGGCTATCTGATACAACAACAGATTTTCGTCCATTATTATCCTTAACAAGGCGGAACTTCTGATTTAGTCCATCAGTTGGGCATAATGAAGATCTATCAGCCATCATAAGGTGCGCCGATACTTCATACTGAGGAAGGGCTTGATTGATGACGTGTTTTTGAAAAGCAACGTCGTATAGGTATGGTTCCCAGTTTGCTTTGATTGTTCTGTTCTTATTTAAAAAAGTGTCTTCTTCTGGATTAATAGATTTTGCTTTCACTTCGAAAAGGCTGATTTTCTTTCCATTCTTGACGATAACATCAGCTCGAATAAATAGCTTATCAGTCGCGATTGCTCCTTCATAAATTGTGACATTATCCGCTTCGAGTAATTTATTCGTTTGTGATAAAGATTCTTCATAATTTAGCGATTTAATATCATGACCACCAGGAAAATAACACTTAGCAAGATCTCCTACTTGGAAGCCTCCATCAGCAAGGGCTAGTAAAAAGCTGTCATCAAGGTCTTGGTTGGCATAATTATTCTTACCTGTATAAAAAAGTTTTGCAGGACACTCTGTTGCTAACTTAAATCTTGATTTAGTTAAATACCTCTTTTTTGCCATTAAAGCCTCTCCTTGTTACTCACTTATAATCACCTTCTCTTACTTTAGACTGCAGGGCAAATTAAAACTGACGGAGCCAATATAATTAGAAGAAAGCAAAAGTTCGAAAAGTCTCTCACACGTAATGCAGTAGAGATTCTCAACAGTTTTGATGCTCTACCTTTAGGAGCAATAAATATGTTGAGATCTTGTTTTGATTAATTGTTGTATCTACCGTCCATACTTTTCTGCCATTATATTCTCCAGACTTTCATGTAAAGTCACTCGTTGAAAGGAATGATTATCTGTTTTAAAGTGATGGGGATATCCAATTACTTTCAACATTGTTTCATGTTTTAGAAGCCCAGAAGCAACTCTGAACCTGTGGTAGAGAGAACTGTCCAGATTTGTGAAGCCGACCTGGTTATGAAGATTCTGTATTTGGCCTTTAGGAACGTTGCATTGCTCCAGCCGGCGTCCATTATAGGCCTTTTCAGGCCAGACTCTATACCAGTGATAGCAGTTTCCCCCTCCCAAGAGATACAGGCGCATTGATTTCATTGAAGAGAATTTCTGTTCTAATGAAGACTTCTTGACTTGCATGCAAGTGTCAGCATAGAATCCATAAAATTTTCCCACCAAAGTCTTACCATAACAATCAAGATCATCAATATTGTACGGGTGTTTATTCATAAGTGTATATATTTTTCCATATGCCTCTGGGACCATGAGAGCTTTCTTAACACGTCCTTCTTGCTTCTGTCCATTACTCTTTTCAATATACTTTACAGTATTATCAACTCCAATTGAGCCTACTTTTGCAGAAATGAAGGAAATTCCATATTGAGCGTCACTCGTATGCCTATCAAGATCTACGATAGCGATATCAACAGTGGCACTGCCTATATCAATTACCATTGAAAGTCCCTCATCTACTTCAGGATCTTCAAATACATCAGTTACCTCTGCAAGGAGCTCAGGTATTAGGTGATAATGGACATCTCTTAGTGGTTTATCTCTGCTTCCTATATAAAGCTCATGCCACTTTTCACGAGAGATTAATGAGAGCCCGGAAACTAGTTTATACTGCAATACAGCTACATGGGCCATCTCTTCATAAGTTTTATTTAGTTCAATTTCTTGTTGATCGACAGGAACTCCGATACTTACTATCCATAGAGTATGATGATTCTTTAATACTTTTATTTCAGTTTTTTCAA
>CAYZUR010000217.1:0-3990 GCA_964481535.1 uncultured Spirochaetaceae bacterium
GCTATATGATCAAAGCCACACTATTGGATCATTGCTCGGGGCAATAATAGCCCGTGATACAGGATGGAAGAGTCTCTATCTAGGGGGGAATATACCGGCAGCTGAAATTGCTATGTCTGTTAAAGAAACTGGTGCAAGTGCACTCATTTTAAGTTTCAACTACCCATACAACAAGTTGAATATGCACTCAGATCTATCTCTTATAAAAAGTACCATCTCTGATGAGATACCCATAATCATAGGGGGAGACCCTGCATTACTCTATAAAAAGGAATACAATGATACTTCATTTACATACACGGAAGGATTTTCAGAATTACGATCACTTCTGCAGACGATGTATCTAAATTTTAGGTAAAAGGCCTTAGTGAATAGCGTTTTTAATTGAGGAAATAGGCATCATGTTGTGTTACACCAAATGAGGATGTGTATCTTCGTTTTACATTCTCTTATTCAGATAGGGTTAATCAAACAGCAATAGGACTTGATGGATCTGGTTGATCTAATGGAACCTCAATTTCTTCAAGTGCCATATAAGAAGAAATAAGGGTAAGATGATTCATAGCGTTATACACAGCGACAAAAAGGGGTTCATTACTCGTTTCAATGAGCAATGAATATAAATGTCCACTTGCATCTTGCATTGTTTGAACTTCTTGTACCTTTTCAGTAATCTCAACACTTTCAATAACTTTCTTTTGGGTTTCATCACTATTGTATTTGCATTTTCTAAATACAGGGGCATCATACTTAGTCTTGGACGGGGCAGCTCCAAACAATCGACACACAAGTGATCTCACTGGATATATTTGGCAGTGATATGGATCTTCTTTATTATACAAAGGGCATCCTTTCCCCTTATACACCGGATTTATTAATGAAATGAGGTGTACATCTTTTTTTATAAACATCATATATGCTGCAATTAAAGAAGCTTCATGGGCAGTAAGATCTGGGATAAAATGTTCACAACACGACCCACAAGATGGGGGACAACTAATATCTAAAGAAGAAGTAAAAATAGAAGAGTGATTGTCAACCTCATTATACAGATCTAATAATTCATTCCATTTAGAACTTATATTCAACCCTTCAAATGTGTGAAGAAGTGCAGTTACATCGTTCAATAGATCATCCTTTTAATCGAGAATGAGGCATAATAGTATATTGTGATAATATGTGTCAATATAGAGTTAATTGTTGTTATTTCTTACTTTTACAGGGCGAGTTTTTTTTCTCTTCTTCCCTTTTAATTCACGAAGTTTTTTCTTCACTTGCCTTTTTCTTCTATCACTCAAAAGAAGAACACTTGCAAAACTTGTAATCAACGCAATGACAATTACGATATACATCATAAATGTATTTTGGGCAAATGGAAGGGTAATATTCATTCCGTAGTACCCGACAAGAAAGGTGGGAAACATAAATGCAATTGAGATTACTGTAAGACGACGCATAATAAAACTAAGGTTGTTACTAATTACTGAAGCAAATGCATCCATCGTTCCTGTGAGAATAGATGCATAGATGTTTGCCATTTCAATAGCCTGTTTATTATCGATAATAACATCTTCTAAAAATTCTTTTTCTTCTTCTGTTGGAACTTTGAAGTAGGGAGATTTTTGTAATTTCTCAAGCAATACTTCGTTAGTAGAAAGAGATGTAGTAAAATAGACTAATGATTTTTGTATCGATAAAAGTTGAATGAGTTCATCATTTCGTACACTTCTGTGTAATTCTTCTTCAACTAAATTCTTCTGCCTATTAAGATATTTTAAGAGGCGAATATATACCATTGCAGCTCTTCCCATGATAGAAATCACAAATCCCTCCTGAGTTTCAACAGGGTATTGTCTAAATCTATTACGGGAAAAATCTTCTAATATGACAGAGTCACTTTGACAGATAGTAATAATAGTATTTTTCATCATTACAATTCCTAATGGAACACAGTACTGATTAATACCATGGGCATCATCTGCAAAAGCGGGAAGACGAACAATGAGGGCAACATAATCGTCCTCTTTCTCTATTCGAGCCTGTTCATCCATGTCCATAATGTCGGCAAGGAGTTCACTACTAATAGCATAGTCTTCTTGTAGTTGTGAGATGTCATCACGGCTTACTTCCCGTGCATCAACCCAAGTATATCCTTCTAGCGGGCCATGTGGACCATTTGAAGGACGATTCATATTGTTTCTTATTGTAATCACGGTTCCCCCTAGACTCTCCTGAAGAACCAGTCACCCAAGGTTTATCGTATAAAGGGTAAAAGGGGCAGGAGAACTTCACTGTGTTTAGCATTATTTGATAGTAATTTTCGCTTACTACCACCATCGTCTGAATTAGACATGGGTTCCTCCTACTTGCAATTTTGATAATGGATGACTTTAATTCAATCCACTTGCCATAGTACCACATCATAGATATGATAAAAAGAGGTTTATAGCAATTTACTACATTAAAGATGAGGAGCATATCATATGATTACTAGAGAAGAGGCCTTTTCTATTTATAGAACGTATAATAATTCACAGACTCTCCTAAAACATGCGTTAAGTGTTGAAGCTGTGATGAGAAGATTTGGGGAGTATTACAATGAAGATGTGGAATACTGGGGTATTGTAGGACTCCTTCATGATATTGACTATGAAAAATACCCTGACGAACATTGCAAAAAGGCACCTGCATTATTAAAAGAGCATAATATTAGTGATGATATGATACATGCAATAGTAAGTCATGGATGGGGCATTTGCTGTGATGTAAAACCAGAATTACAGATGGAAAAAGTCTTATATACCATTGATGAGCTCACAGGATTAATTACAGCAACAGCTCTTATGAGACCCTCTCTCTCTTTAAGTGACTTAGGGGTAAAATCTGTGATGAAGAAGTGGAAAACAAAAGGATTTAGCCAGGGTGTTGATAGAGACCTCATCCTAGGTGGATGTGAGATGCTTAATATAGAACTTAATGAAGTAATCTCTTTATCAATTGAAGGGATGAGAACAATTTCTACAGAACTAGGCTTTACCTCTTAACTTTCAGGCTTCACTTCAGGAGTAAAAGAGCTTTTAATATGTTCAAGTCGTAAGATACCTTGTTTATTTAAGATGAGTTTGACATGGTGCAAATCTTCTATTTTGTGTTTTGCACCAGACTCAACAATAATGACGTGGAGATGATAGACTTTAGATTCTTGCTGTACTTCAATTTCATGTTCATCTGTTGGGATGTAGCGAAAGTCTTCACTATCATCCATCTCTTTAAGCCAATCATCAATACGGAATCTAATCACAACAGCAATAGAATTGATCCAAGGTCCTAGAACTTTTTTCTTTTCATGCTTAAAAATCTTTACATATCTGCTGTAGTGAACAACATCTTCTTCAGGAAGCATATCAATAAAAGGACTATCCCCCTCTTCCCTCACTCGTTGTATAAAAGAGGGAAGTTTTGATGCACTCTTCATTCGTATCACGACTTTTGTTTTATTAATTTTTCTGTTAGTCCGAGGTGCATGGAAAAAGAATACCTGATCTGAAAAGAGACGTGGAACAATGCGTGTAAAAAAAGCACGTAATCCCTCTTTTATCCTATCTTTAAAGACATATGCTAAAATAATAAGAAGTGCCCATTGCATACTGTTTTTCAGGAATATCTTTTCAGCAAAGATTGCAGTTAACGTAGCAAAAGTCATAGCAATAGCAGCAGCAGTTCCTGCTAAGATTCCCCCTACTCTTTTAGGAGATTTAGATTCAATAGGATGAAGGTAGAGAACTGATTGTGTCCACTTCTTTAATTCAGCACTTCGATACACAATGTTTTCTTTATTACTTTTAGAACTATAGGCTGTTGCAGACATATAATGTTGTCTTTTTCTGTATTGAGCCTCTTCTTTTGCATAAGATACAAGAAAAATGTAGGTATTTCTTTTAAGAAGAGGATATATTTGAGCCATTCGAAATAAATCTATGTTAGTAGTTT
>CAYZUR010000218.1:0-3963 GCA_964481535.1 uncultured Spirochaetaceae bacterium
ACTAGTTGCTCAACAGTAGGAAATTTACCTCTGAGTCAAGAATCATTTACTTCAATGAGTTCCTTTCTTGAAGAGAAGGATTACCCATCTTTTAATACCACACTCCCTGATTTCTATTACAGGGGCACTGATTGGAATAAAAAATCTCTAGAACTTATAGAGCAAGCTACAGAGAGTATTCTTATTGCTACCTTCTTAGGAGTATTAGATGATAGCACTAAAGAAATATGGGATGCCCTTAAGAGAAAAGCAGACAGTGGGGTAAAAGTATATTTAGCCATTGATGCAGCTTCAAACTTTCAAGCTATTCCAGAAACAGATGATTATGTTCAATCAGCATTTATTTACCTCAAAGAACTTGGCCTTAACTATGTTGAATACAATTCAATGAGTCTAAGTAATATCTTTTACTTATTTTCATTACTCGATAGAGACCACAGAAAATACTGGGTTTTTGATCAAGAGTTAGTTGCAGTAGGTGGTATTAATATAAATCACACCTCCATAAACTATCCAGTAGGGGTAGGACATACTGATATCATGGGGCTTATTTCATCTCCTGGTTTAGCTAATCATTTAACAGAGATCTTTGTAGAGAATTATAATAGGTATGCAGCCAAAGAGATCTCTTTAGCAGATTTCCCTTCAAAAGAGAAGACCCTCGAAAGTAAGGATTTTAACCATACAGCATATGTTCTCGATCACAACATTAAAAAAGGTGGAGCAGTTAAAGATTTATTTAATGCGTTTGCCCTCGTGTCAGAAGATGAGCTGTGGATGGTTCAAGGGTATACCTTCTTGTCTCCCTCCTTAATAAAGAGAATACAATACATAGTAGATAAAGGAGTGAAGGTCAATTTTATATTATCAACCAATTCTACCCAAGAAAAATATGAAAAAGCATCCTATTACAGCATGGTTGATCTCATAGAAGCCGGAGCAACTGTCTATTTGTACGACTCTCCTGAGAAAGCATTCTTACACCAAAAAGTTGCAATTGCTGATGGGCGATATTCTACTTTTGGAAGTACAAACTATAACTTTAGATCTCATACTGTTAACCGAGAACTCAACCTAATCTATGATGATGAAGAGATTGCTTCCACTCTTATGAATTTTATTGACTCTCTTGTTAAAGACTCAACAAAAGTTGACTTAGAAGAAGCTAAACAATACAGATCTTTCTCTTACTATCTCACAAATCTTATTATGCAGGTATGGGGATAGGAATATGAAGAAGATGTTACTCACCCTTATCACCTTTATTCTCTTCACAGGTGTCCTTTTTAGTTCATCCTGGATTGGTGGATATAAAGTGAGTCTAAGTGGTTTCCATACAGATTCAATTACCCATAGTGAACACTTATCTGTGAATCTTCTCTACTCCCCAGTTCTTAATAGTAATACAGCTGTTACTTTATATGGGGGCTATGCTTTTTCTAACCTCTTTCTACCAGTAACCCAATCTGTTGTTGGGGGACTTTCCTACGCGCATTTAATAGCACAAAACCACCCTTTAGAAGCATTATTTATTCACGACAGTGCTCTATGGGCAGCTGTTGATGTAAGTGTAATGCGAGTACTTTCTTCTACTCCACACACCTTTTTGAATGTTGCTGTCTCTCCTTTTAGTCTTTTTTTTGGTCAGAAATTTATTACAGTAGGATCTTTGATTCTCACTTATAATATGGAAATGAATGAATTAGATTGGGGGGTGAAAATTATTGAAGTCACCCACTATTTGTGGTGATGGGTGATATGAAGAAAAAAACTATACTTATTATGATATTCATATCTCTTCTATTGAGTAACGTAAGTGCCATTGATGCAGGTATCACAATGGGAACCTTTAGTGGTGGAACACATTTTGAAGAAGGGACGTATGTAACATTTGGGTTTATTACAGGCGTGAGCAAAAGAATAGAGTTTGAGAGTTCTTTAGTGAGCCAAATCACCCCATCTCCATTAGCTAATATTAAATTAAAAACTTCTTTTTCCTACGCGCTTGTTGCTCCTGTCTATTACATGGGAGAAAAGGACCCTCTTTACCTTAACATATTTGTCTCTCTTGGCATTATGAATTCTCTCCCTTTTGATAATACATGGGGGCCTTTTATCACTCTTACTCCTATTAGTGCAGGTGGCCCACAATTCCTTAGAAAAGAAAGAGTTGCTGCTCTTTCCCTCTACTATGATGTCCCTTCAGAAAAAATCGGATTCTTTTTCCAATTATTCTCCATCGATTTCTTTTTTAATCGATGAATTAAGCCTTACCACTTTTCCTGAAAGTCAAAAAATTACTCACTCCTTTAATAGGCTTTTTTTTATGTGAAAACACTATCATAAGTCTAATAACAGTAGGGATTTATGCGTAATTTGTTGTAACCACTATTTTTAACTCTTTTATAAGGGTTGAAACCAGCCTTTTTCTATGCTATAATAGAACGAATCACATACATAGGAGAAAAATTATGATGACAAAAAAAATATGGCGTATTGTGGCCTTAGTAGGAATTTTACTTATTGCAGTATTACCAATAATAGTTGCTAGTGGGCAACAAGAAAGTACAAACACTATTAGCTTTGCAGGAAGCGGAGGATACCCTCCATTCAATTATATTACTGAAACAGGTGATGTTATTGGTTTTGATGTAGATGTCGCACAAGAAATTGCGACACGCTTAGGAATGGAGATGAAATATGTCACCACAAGTTGGGATGGTATCATTGAAGGCCTTAGAGCTAAACGATACGATGCAATTTTAGGAAGTATGGCAATTACTGCACAAAGGGAAGAGAGAGTCGATTTCTCCGTTCCTTATTATTATAGTGGTGCGCAACTCTTTGTCTTAAAAGACGGGAAATACAAAACACCTGCTGATATTGATTCATCGATGGTAGTAGGACTCGTAACAGGAACAACTTTTGAACAAGATGCAGTAACCCTAGGAATAAAAGCAAAACTCTATGAAGATGATAACCAAACCCTTTTAGAACTTATTAATGGGCGAAATGATGGCGTTATTACTGACAGAGTTGTTGGCTTAAATGCTGTAGGTCAGGTACGAGGTGGAGACAAAGTTACTGCCCTCGGAAGCGTGCTTAGAACAGAAAGAATGGGTATCGCTTTTCACGATGATGCTGATACTTTGAGAGAAAGTGTAGATGAAGCACTCCTTGAAATGCATAAAGATGGAACACTAGCCGAAATCAGTGCTAAATGGTTTAACGGCGAAGATATTACTAAGGAGTAGTTTTGATCCCACTAAATATTATACCGTGGGATTTAAGTGTCATACCATCGCGGTTTTTCTTATTCAGCGAAGCCGCATGGTATACTCTTCAAATAACCACTCTAGCAGTCTTATTTGGACTCATATTTGGATTGATTGTAGCTCTTGGGAGACTTTCGAGTAATAAAATACTCTCATCTCTTTCTAGAGCATATATCTTTCTTATCAGAGGAACACCTCTATTAGTACAATTATTTATTATCTATTATGGGCTGACAAGTATTGTTACCATTGACCCAATTCCATCCGCTGTTATAGCTCTAGGAGTTCATAATGCCGCTTATATTGCAGAGATCTTTAGAGGATCTATTCAATCAATTCACTATGGACAAATGGAAGCAGCCCGTTCTCTTGGAATGAGCAAGGGAAAAGCTATGTGGAGGATTATTCTCCCTCAGGCTTTTAAACGTGCCGTTCCCTCTTTAGGGAATCAACTTATTATTGCCCTAAAGGATAGTTCTCTTGCTAGTACCATAGCGGTACCAGAATTGATGCTAAGGGGAAGACAGATGGGTTCATCAACCTTTATGTATATGGAGATGTTTATTATTGTAGGCATTTGGTATTTATTGATGACGAGCGTCTTGTCGTACAGTATTCGAGCAATCGAGAAGAAATTACAGGTGAGTGACCGTGACAACAACTAATGAAGTAACGATAAAAAATAAAC
>CAYZUR010000219.1:0-3963 GCA_964481535.1 uncultured Spirochaetaceae bacterium
GAATGGTCGTATTTCTTTCAATAAGTTTTGTTGAAATTCCACCAAGAGTTTCAATTCCAAGTGAGAGAGGAGTAACGTCAAGAAGAAGAACATCTTTCACGTCCCCGCCTAAGATACCACCTTGAATTGCAGCACCCATTGCTACTACTTCATCTGGGTTTACCCCACGGTGTGGTTCTCTTTGGAAGATCTCTTTAACAAGTGCACCAACAGCTGGCATTCTTGTACTTCCACCAACAAGGATAACTTCATCAATATCTTTTGGGCTTAACCCAGCGTCTTTAAGAGCATTAAGACATGGCTTTCTACTTCTTTCTACAAGATCTGCTACCATTTGTTCAAACTTCGCACGAGAAAGGTTAATTTGAAGGTGTTTAGGACCAGAAGCATCTGCTGTGATATAAGGGAGGTTGATTGAAGTATCTTTAGTACTAGATAATTCAATTTTTGCTTTTTCAGCGGCTTCTCTTAATCTCTGTAATGCCATCTTATCTTTTGATAAATCAATACCACTCTCTTTTTTGAAACTTTCTACAAGCCAGTCAATGATTTTTTGATCAAAATCATCACCACCAAGGTGAGTATCACCATTTGTAGATTTTACTTCAAAGACTCCATCTCCTAATTCTAGGATCGAAATATCGAACGTACCACCACCGAGGTCGTATACTGCGATTTTTTCTTCTTTAGTTGTATCTTTACCAAGACCATATGCTAAAGCAGCTGCAGTTGGTTCGTTTACAATTCTCTTTACATCGAGACCAGCAATCTTACCAGCATCTTTCGTTGCTTGTCGTTGTGCATCATTAAAATATGCAGGTACTGTAACAACAGCTTCAAGTACTGGTTCACCTAAATAGTCTTCTGCAGTCTTTTTCATTTTTTGTAAAATGGCTGCTGATATTTCTTGAGGTGAATATTCTTTATCTCGAATAGAGACTCTTATTTCATCTGAAGGGCCTGATTTTATATTATATGATACTTTCGTTATTTCTGATGGCACTTCAGCGAAACGACGCCCCATCATTCTCTTAATAGATGAGACTGTATTTTCTGCGTTTGTTACAATCTGGTTTTTTGCTGGTTGGCCAACGAGGCGTTCCCCTTTAGCAGTGAACCCAACAATAGAGGGGGTTGTTCTTTGTCCCTCTGCATTTTGGATTACAACAGCATCTCCGTTTTCCATTACTGAAACACAAGAGTTTGTTGTTCCCAAGTCAATTCCAATTATTCTACCCATAATGGTTCTCCTATTTTATTCAAATTACATGTGAAAAACTCAACAATCTTATCACTTGTTGATTATGAAGGTTTACCTACTTTCACTTTTGCGTGGCGCAACACCTTAGTATGAAGATAATAACCCTTTTGCAATTCGGCAAGGACTGTTTCAGTTTCATACATGTCGTCAGTCTCCATCATAAGCGCTTCATGCTCGTGTGGGCTAAACTCTTTACCAACAATATCGTTCATTGGTTTTAATCCCCAATTTCGATCAAGGACATCAAGGAGTTGATTGTGTATCATCTTTACCCCTTCCATATGTCCATCTCCATCTTTTCTTTCGGATGCTTCAATTGCTCGTTCGAAATCATCAATAACGGGGATAAGGTCATTTATTAGACGCTCATTCGCATATTGAACTGCACTCTCTTTTTCACGAATTAATCTCTTTCGATAATTATCCATATCTGCATTTTTTCGCATGAAATTCATCTTTTCTTCATCAGCCCCTTTTTTAACTCTGTCGAGTTCTTCTTCAAGCTCGATGATTCGTGTGAGTTCAGGGGAGAGAGACGTATCTTCACCCTCTGTTTCAACAATGTTTTCATTCGTTTCTGGAACGATCTCTTCGATGTTTTTTTCTTCTTTTTTTTCTTTCTTGCTCATGAAATACCTGTCACCAAATTAATATTGTCAACACATACCATATCCTTGAATTTCGAGAATGAGATATTGCTGACCAAAACAAACATACTCATGGAGAAAACCACTCGTCAAGTGTTTTTAAAAACTCATCGCTCTTTATTGCAAAATTCTATCGATTTGTTGATTAAACCTAGAAAAAGTGGGTGAGGTTCTTTAGGTCTACTTAAAAACTCTGGATGGAATTGAACAGCAACAAAGAATGGATGGAGGGGTAATTCGATTGCTTCAACAAGATCAGCTTTTTCATAGATACCAGAAAAGACTAGTCCATGTTTTTCTAATAGTTCTTTGTAGGTATTATTAAATTCATATCGGTGTCGATGTCTTTCTAGTATTGATCCCTTTTTGTAAAGAGTGTGCAGGAGCGAATTTGGATTTATCGTACATTGATAGCTACCAAGTCGCATTGATCCTCCTTTATCTACCCCTTTTTGATCTTCCATTAAGTCAAAGATCTTATCTTTAGTATCACTATTAAATTCTGTGCTATGAGCATCTTCGAGGTGAGCAACGTTACGAGCAAATTCTATAACAGCACATTGCATTCCTAAACATAATCCTAAAAATGGGATGTTGTGAACTCTTGCATACTCAATGAGTCTCATTTTTCCCTCAATCCCACGGGAGCCGAACCCTCCGGGAATAACAATTCCATCAACGTCAGAAAATAATTCTTCAAAAAATTCATTGCTCATATCTTCAATCTTTTCAGTATCGACTTTCTTAATGATAGCCCGTACTCTATTTGAAGTTGCTGCATGGGTAATTGCTTCACTTACGCTTATGTAAGCATCAGCGAGGTCAACATATTTCCCACCTAATAGAATTGTAATTTCTTGAATAGGGGTATTCATTTTTTCGACCATCTCCTTCCAATCTCTCATATTAATAGGAGGAGCTGTGATGTTGAGTTTTTCTAACACAAGGAGGTCTACTTTCTGTTCTTGAAAAAGAAGGGGTACTTCATAAATACTTGCTAAATCAGGGTTACTCACAACACCTGTTTTATGGACATCACAAAAGAGGGCAATCTTTTCTTTCATCGATTCATTTATGCCTCTATCGCTACGGCATACAATAATATCTGGGTGAATTCCAATAGATCGAAGCTCTTTTACACTGTGTTGTGTTGGTTTACTTTTCAGCTCTTTTGCTGCTGCAATGTATGGAACGAGTGTGACATGCATGTAGAGGGTAGAATATGGGGGGAGTTCGTGTTTCATTTGTCGAATTGCTTCTAAAAAAGGAAGAGATTCAATATCTCCAACAGTGCCTCCAACTTCGACAAAGATAATATCTGCTTTAGTGTGATCTGCAACGTTATAGAGGTGGTTTTTTATTTCACTGGTTATGTGAGGAATGACTTGAACAGTATTCCCTAAATAATCACCTCGGCGCTCTTTTTGGATTACATTATGATAAATTCTTCCTGCAGTTATATTGTTTTCTTTAGAAAGAGCGGTGTGAAGAAATCTCTCATAGTGGCCTAGATCTAAATCTGCTTCTGCTCCATCGTCGGTGACAAAGACTTCCCCATGTTGGTAAGGACTCATTGTTCCTGGGTCTACATTAATATATGGGTCTAGCTTCACCACATTCACAGACAACGATCGACTCTTTAACAGCGTCCCTAAAGAAGCTGCGGTAATTCCCTTTCCTAGTGAAGAAACAACACCACCTGTTACAAAAATAAACTTAGACATCAATACCCTCCTATTACTAGTGTAACAGCAATAAATGAGGGGTCTTTATTTCACTATTAGATGAAGAAGACTAACTCAACTCATGCTGCTATGCACCGTAGTTAGTCGGTTGTAATGGTCACAATTGTGTTGTGTTTGCCGATAATGTCGGTACTTATGGACATTATCATAAGGAGAGGTTTTATGGCAATAGCTTTAATTATACTCATCATCCTCATCAAGGGAGATTTCTAATTCATCTTCTTCTTTATCATGTACACTCTGGTTATGCTCGATGATGTTCTTTTTCTTAGTTTTATCATCATCATTCTCAGATTCTTCTTCATCTAAT
>CAYZUR010000220.1:0-3931 GCA_964481535.1 uncultured Spirochaetaceae bacterium
ACCAAAGGAATAGATTATCAGAGGTTTTCGTTACCTAATTTTTCTAGAAGTTGTGGTTTATAGGTATCTGGATGAATTGCAGCAAAGGTGACATTTGTGAGTAACGATGGCAGGTAAGGTGCTTTATTGTTGAGATGTATCGTAAGTGTATATTTAGAAGTTTCATAAATTCCCACATCACTCTTTTTCCCATCTCCAAAACGATATTCTTTCGCCCCTTTTATAACATCAAACAAGCTTACTAAATAACTTTTTTGTGCTTTTGGCGAAGAACTTTCGAGTAAGTGAAGCCACGAGTCTACAAACACTTTAGCAGTAATAGTATCTCCATTAGAAAAAGTAGCTTCTCTATTTAGATAGAAAGTCCATATAAGGCCATTATTGCTCACTTCTACTTTATCTGCAATTGCAGGTGTTGCATTCCCTGTTTCATGTTCTACTCGGTATAATCCTTCATAGAGACCTTCAAGTATTAAGAGAGAGAGTTCATCACTTGCTACAAAAGGATCTAATAATGGCTCATCCTCTCCTTGAGGATAGACTATGATAAATCTATTGTTTTTATCTAATACAGGTTCCTCCTCTCTCATACCATTGCTAAATAAAAGGGAAGGAGAGAGAAATGTTATTAATAAAAGGGATGAAATACCTATGAGGTAGTGTAGATGTTTTTTCATATGCACTCCTTTTGTAAAAGATTAGCAACATCAAGAGCCATACTGGCAAGAAATGATGGTAGCTCTTGTTTACTCATTGTAACGATTCTTTGATATATTTCATCTTTCGTATATGGTGTTGATGGCAATATTTTTTGTAGGAATTCAATAAATTCAACACTAAGAGCATCACTCGATAAAGATACTTCTTCAATTATCCCTTTTTTTACAGTAAAGTCAAAGGTAATTCTTCCCCAGTCGAACCGTTTACTTATAGGGTGGCTAAAGTGTGGGGAGGAGCCATAGAGCCATTGCCAGCTACTATACTCTTTATATGTTTCATTAAGTGTGGGCTCTTTAGAGAGGTCTTCTAAACGTAGTGGTTCAACTTCCACTCGTGATTGGTACGTTTCAAAGAACTCTTCAATGATTGCATCACAGAGGGCAGTGTGAGTGATAGATGGTTCTACTGTGCTTAAGTTTGTTACACGTGAAGCTACAGAGCGAATTCCTTTTGAAACTAATTTCTCTTTATCTGGAGTAAGGTAAAGGGGAAGGGCTCCCATGTTTGCATTGATAAGCATTGTCCCATGGTGAAATGCTTTTTTGCTATTCTTTTTAAACGCACTTCCTGAAAACTTTTTATCATCTACTAACAAGTCATTTCTTCCACTAGCAACTCCCTCTATTCCAAAACGTTTAATTGCGTTAAGAATAATAGAGAAATTTCGTTGAACATCATACGAGTCAATGGGAGACATAAAGGTAAAATTAGTATTTCCTAAATCTTGGTAGACTGCCCCCCCACCACTTTGACGGCGGGATAAGGTGATGCCATCAGTTTCCATTGCCCCTAAATTACATTCAATCCATGGGTTTTGAAAACGGCCAATGACAATACAAGGAGAATTTCGCCATAAGAACAGAATATGTTCATCACTCGGAAAGTTTTTAAACAACCAATCTTCTGTTGCTAAATTAAACCAAGGATTATTATGTTCTGCTATAAATACTTTTACCTTATTCATCTATCTTTCCCTATTTTGTGTGTAGGATATATTTTATCGTGTTTACACTCCTAAGTCAACAACATATACTATGATGCTATGAATATAATACTATTTGAAAAGTATGAGTGTAACGGTATTCTTAGTAGAGATGATTATCGAGCTAAACATATCATTAATGTCTTAAAACTAATTGATGGAGACTCTTTTGCTGCTGGTGTTATCAATAGAGACCGTGGTATTGCCAAAATTATTCATATTGATGATAAAGAAATTACCTACACCTACCAGAAAACGGATGAAGGAACCCATTTGTATCCCATTACGTTATTAGTAGGACAGGTAAGACCTATTAGTATGAAACGGATATTACGGGAAGCTGTTATGCTAGGAGTTGAAAAGATTATTATAAGTGGGTGTGATCTGACTGAAAAGTCGTATGAGAAAGCTAAAATTTGGAGTGAAGAGGAATATAAGCAATACTTGATTGATGGTGCTATGCAAGGTGGAAGTCCCCATGTGAGTAAGGTAGAACTCATTTCATCAGTTCAAAAAGTTCCCCTCAATTATGATAATCTCATCGTACTCGATAATGTTATCTCCTCTACTCCTCTTTCTCAGCAACACATCCAAGGGTCCCTATTAGTAGCGATTGGACCTGAGCGGGGGTTTAGCGACAAAGAGCGAGAGTTCTTTATTCATAGTGGATTTTCTGTACACACGATAGGAAGTAGAATCTTGCGCACTGAAACGGCTGTTGCTATTGCCACAGCATTATGTTTATCTTGTATGAACTATCTTTAATAGGTAGTATGGCTGAAATAGGAGAAATAGTATGGCTCATTGCATTGTTGAAGAAGCAGAAAAAATCTTAGACAAAGAATTTAAAGTACTCGATAAAGGGTTTGTTAGGCTTGTTGATTATTTAGGAAGTGATGAACGTATTGTACAATCTGCTAGGGTAAGTTACGGAGAGGGAACAAAGTCGTATCGTGAAGATAAGGGATTAATTAATTATCTCTTAAGAAATGACCACACATCTCCTTTTGAACAAGTAAATTTCACCTTTCATATAAAGATGCCTATCTTTGTTGCTCGCCAGTGGATTCGTCATAGAACTGCTCGAGTAAATGAGATAAGTGGACGCTATAGTATTATGAGTAATGAGGCGTATGTTCCTGATGAGGAACATCTTAATTTTCAAAGTGCTGATAACAAACAAGGTCGAAGCAAAGAAACAATGAGTGCTACTGAGTCTATTCGTATTAGGAATCTTATTGCAGAGGATCAAAAAAGAGCTTTTGAGACCTACCACACACTCTTAGAGAGTGATCTCGCTCGAGAAATAGCTCGAATAAATCTTCCACTTAGTATGTACACACAGTGGTATTGGCAGATGGATTTACACAATCTTTTACACTTTCTTGCCCTTAGACTCGACGACCATGCACAATGGGAAATTCGAGTCTATGCAATGGAGATCTTTAAGATGGTACAATTAGTGACCCCTATGGCTGCCTCTGCTTTTGAAGAACATAAACTAAAAGGAAAGAACTTTTCATCTAAGGAAGTAGATGCTATCAAAGAGATGCTTGATGGTAAGGAGTGTCCTTTAACAGGGCGGGCAAGAGAGTTATTTAAAGCAAAACTTAATTAGGCTATTTTCTTACTTTTTCTTCTCTTTCTGTTAAGTTTCTTTGTTTTCTTCTTTTGTTTCTTTAACTCTTTAATTGTTGCAAAACCTCTCTCTGGGGTAACTCGTTCCATCATAGTCTCTGGATTATTGAGGATATTTTGAAGTACTTGGATGCTTTTTATAAAGTAAAAGCCATCTGCAATTCTTTCATCAAGAGTGACACCGATTTCCATTTTGTCAACAAATGTTCTCTCTCCATCTTCTGTTGTGTATCTTTTCCGTTGCATCATACCCATGGTAATGAAGATACTTGTTGTTCCCCATTGATATAGGTGGTGGTGAGGACTTCCGAGTAGGTTGATTGATCCAAGATTTGCAACAAAGGCTGTTGCATGAAGACCATCAGCATCTCTAAGTGCTTTAGGAGCAATTCCTAAAACGTCAGCGTAATTAATGATACTCATAATAAAACGTAATAGTAATTTAGGGAAATGGAGGAAGAAGTTTATTGCAGCATCAGAATCGTTATCCTGTCCACCCTTTCTCCCATCTTCAATTGTTTTGTTAATGATTGTAGCCATTTCAG
Organism: uncultured Spirochaetaceae bacterium; assembly: GCA_964481535.1. GTDB lineage: Bacteria > Spirochaetota > Spirochaetia > Sphaerochaetales > Sphaerochaetaceae > SABI01. The sequence goes on from CAYZUR010000220.1 coordinate 3,886, forward strand.
GGAATGTCATTGTTGGTTCAAAGTAGAGAATAGCAGAGTGTTCTGG
>CAYZUR010000221.1:0-3911 GCA_964481535.1 uncultured Spirochaetaceae bacterium
AAATTGTGATTGCCCTTCTCATGTGGTACATTCTCTATAAGACACCTCTAGGAATGAAGGTGAGAGCTTGTGGAGATAATCCTCAAGCAGTAGCCGCATCGGGTGGAAATGTTAATAGGACTCGTTTTTACTCTACTATTGTAAGTGGAGCACTAAGTGGTCTAGGTGGGATGAGTTTTGCATATTCAATTTTCACGAACTTTTCCCCAAGTCTTTTCATGGGATTTGGATACCTTGCTATTGCTGCCTATATCTTTGGAAGCTGGAAAATAGGAAGAACATTCCTTGCCTGTATATTGTTTGGTTTTGCTCGTAGTGGTGGATATGCGTTGGTGCAAAAACTTCAACTTCCGAGTTCTTACAGTGATTTAGTATTAACCCTACCCTATATCGTAACACTTGTACTTCTTATTTTCTTCTCGCATAGCAATCGGCCTCCTAGAGCATTAGGAGAACCGTATGATCCTTCGAGTAGATAAAAGAAGACTAAGGCGTGAGAAAAACCAGTGTCTCCTGCATTGCTAAACTGCGGGAGGCATCATCTTTATCATATGGGATAAGATGAGTCGCATTAGGAAGGTCTATCCATCTGTTATCCTTACTCTTCGTCCCTTTTTCAATAAGAGTACCTACTTGAGGATCTACTGTGGTATCAAGACCCCCTGTAAATACAAGTGTTGGAGTTGAGATCGTATCAAGAAAGGAGAGGACCTCTTTTCGTAACTTCTCAAGTTCCCCTACTTGTTTGTAGTAGATATACGACCAATATTCTTTTCCTAAATATGCATCATCGCCCTCATCTCTTTCATCATAAAAAGAGAAAGCAGGGTCTCTTTTCCATTCCACCTTTTTACGCTTTTTACATAGAGAGACTAATGAGAGAAGTGCTGACGGAATTGGTCGATTAAGTAATAGAGCAGGTGCATAAAGAACTATTTTAGAGACAAGGCGCACTTCATGGGCTACTTTCAGCGCAATGAGACCTCCCATCGAATGGCCTATGATACTAATAGTCTCATACTCTTCTTCAATTGCTCTGTATGCAGTGAGTGCTCTATGTACCCACATAGTGGAATTACTTTTCATAAAATCTTCACCACTGGTGCCATGACCTGGATAGCGAGGAATGAAGACATCAAATCCACTATCATACAATAACTTAGCAGGAAGCATGAGTTCCCCAGGATAGCCTGTATAGCCATGATAACAAAGAACTGCATGTTGTGCTTTTTCTTTGTGTATTAATGATACCTCTTGTGCACATTTCAATACTTTTTCATTCATCAGGAGTGCTCCTCATTCAAAACATTTAATAAGTCTATTCGGCTTCTTACGTGTGTTTTAGAAAATATATTTGCAATATGATTATTTACTGTATTAGGTGAAATAGCAAGTTTATCTGCAATTTCTTTATTTGTGAGCCCTTTTTTTATCAGCAATATTACAGAGAGTTCCCTCTCACTTATAGAAAAGTTACTCAAACTTTCAACACTCAAAGCATGCTCTTTCTTATGGGGGATTCGTTTAAAATAGATGAAAAGAAAAACCATGAGGGTGACACTCACACTGAGAAAATAGATTGGATATAACACGTTACTAAATAGGGGGAATATCAGGGAAATGATGACAAGAGGAATCATTGAAAAAGAGATAATAATGAGAGTCTTACTCACTATTCTTACATCTTTAGATTCAATTTTTTTCAAATTTTTCATCAAAATTGAAATTGAAAAGAAGAGACTAAAGATGAACACAACACTGCTTAATGTTGAAAATATGTAGAGATTCGTAAAGATAAGAGAGAAGATGCTTAATACAATAAAGACTCCACTTAGTGTGTAGAAGATAATATTATATGGACTTCTCCATGGCTGAGCGATTACCCATGTTGTAAGATAAGGGATAAAGACAATTAAAAAAGCAATATTCGCAAAAATGATAGGGGTAATAATATAATTAAATATAATTTGAATCATGCCATGAGTAAAAATATGGATAAATACAATGCTAATTTGTAAAAAGAACACAATGAGTATTGATGAAAGGAATATTATGAAATAGGTTGTCCATTCGAGTGTTTCACGCATGTGAAACACTACAGAAAGGACAAGTGCCATACAACCAGTTGCAAAAGCTACCATATATAAGAGTAGATACATTCCCTCTAATATCATCGCTAGTTATTTTTCATCCCTATTAACTTCTGATTGTGAGTAATATCAGCAGTACCACAGAAAAGGGTAATATCATTAAGTAATTTTGTCATATTAACAGGGTCCATATTACCAAGGCGACTGGCAGCTACAGTATTATATGTAGATGCATTTACTACAGCCTGAGCTTTATTTCCAAACAATTTAAGATGTAAGGAAGATCCTTTATCTAAAAGATATGACGGATCAGTAGTAAAATCAGGGAATACGCCCTTCAAGCTTGCTTCTATTACTGCCATATCGGTAATTGGAAGGCGCGGAGCTTGTAAATGAAGAAGATACCATAGAGAAATATCTGGGTTATTCCAAGCGAGCTTTACTTTTTTCCTTGTTGCAAACTCATTCATCTCTTTAATATGAGTTGGTGAAATTTTCATTTCTTGCAAACTCAAGGTTACCCACACACTATCAAAATGACCCCTTAGTCTCTCTTTAGCAGCAATTTTAATCAGGTCTTCAATATCTTTAGCTTCACTTCCCCACAACACACTTAGGTTTGTATATCTACAATCCTTTCGCATTTGAGAGAAATAGAGCGATTCTGATTCTGTGCTAGTGACAATAAGAAGTGTCTTTCGAGGAGCTGTATTTATCTTTTTCCTTTTCATCTTAAACCTCCTTCTCTACGGGCATTACAAATGAGAACTCACTCGTGATAGGCAGAGCTCCAAATGATCCGTTAAGATACAATTGTCTGGTTAAATCACGCTTACTTTGAGAAAATTTGAAATCAGCTAGGGAGTAATATTCTGTAGCCGATACACTATTTTTTTGAGCAAACCATACTGCATCTCGTCTCAACACACCATCTTTTAATAATCCGGGGTTACAATCGACGACAAGCATTTGGCTCCCTTTCTTGTTTGATGCTTCAAAGATGTTTACAAGGTGTTCAAGGGCATCAGGGTGTAAGAGCATTCCAAAGTCATCCATTACCAACATCTTGGGACTCATAAAGCTTTCAAACATTGCTATTGCAATACTTGTTAATCTTCTTAATGAGAGAGATTCATTGGTAAAATAGGAAGCATAGTGTTGTGATACGTTTGTGTGTACATAAATAAGTCTATCATCTTGCAATCTCACATCTCTAATGTCTGTGATATCGATTGACCATAAAAAGTTAATTAATTGAGATATCCACTGTGGGTGGCGAGTAAGTTGTTCAACAATTTGTTTTTCGCTAGAGGATGAAAGGCCAAAAGGGAGAATCATTAAGTCATTTTTAAACCAATCAAAAAGTGGAGAAAGGGTGAGAGAATCTTTTCTAGCAGCTGCTGCTACATATGTTTGACCAGGAAGAATTTTTTTAACAATTCTTTTTTTCTCCCCTCTAAACATCTTCCCCCATCGATACTTATATTCAATATTATCAGGGTCGCCGTTTGCAATAATTTTTCTTTCAAACATAAGCTTTCGACTTCGTCCAACAAACATATGATACGACTCTTCAAAGATTTTATCTCGAGTAGCGACTAGAGTATATTTTCCTGTCAATGGTTCTCCACTCTCTTCATCATGTCCCAAGATGATATGAAGAACCATTTGAGTAGGTAATCCTTTTTCATCAGTATACGCAAAACTTGTTCCAGCAAGAAGTGAAACAGGATTTTCAACTTCTTCACCTGCACATATAATTGCTTTTAGCGCCTCAAGAGCCCTTACAAACGTACTTTTGCCAGCTCCATTGGGTCCAAT
>CAYZUR010000222.1:0-3888 GCA_964481535.1 uncultured Spirochaetaceae bacterium
CGAAAAACTAAAAACGTGTCTGGAATTAACTGCTTAAGGGTGTGCGAAGTTTGAGATATAAGATTACCCGAAGTAATATTCTTCACCACTTCAATGATAGCTTTTTTTACTTTTGTAAAGGCTTCTTCCGGCGTTGTTCCATATTTTGTAGACCAAGCATAATCATCACTATAAGAGCGACTACTACTGTTTGTTATAGATTTTTTATCATTACGATGGTAAATGCCAAATTTGAATGAAGGGGAACCTTTGATTGACCCTAACACATTAAGCTTGAACTCAACCCAGTATGTGAAGGTGTTTTCATTCCCTACTTGAGTATACTCATTAATAGTCATTGATTCGATTCTAGAAATGGGCCAGTCATTTATAAACTTGTCCCATAATTCAATTTTATCTGTAGCCATGGTATTCTCCTCAGAAGATTTATACCCATGCTAGGTCAATGAATAAGTATTCATTGTAAACGAGGTATAAAGGACATTGATGACTTAGTATAACAGAGATATGTGGCTAATTCATTTAAATTCAAAGGGTCAATTAAAAATATTTACATCATATTTGAGCTATTCCATTCCAACTAGATGGGGGAGGGTCTAGGTGTTATCTACTTGACTTGATACGCTATTGACTTGAGAAATAGCCTAGGTTAATATTTCTATGTAATGGAATAAGATCTTTCTTATCAGATGGTGATAAATTGAACCATTTCGTCATAATTCCTTTGCCTTACCCTCAGCAATATTTGCTATATGTATAATTTCATCATGTATCCACGTAGTAACACTCTTAGTATCTCGTACTATTCTTTTATACTTCGCAGCTGTTTGTAAAGAACTCAGAGTATGTAGTTGTGGATGAGTTAAATTTCCTTTTCCTATAGATTGAATTGCAGAAACTAAAGTAGCACTGAAATGATCTTTGAGCATTGTATGAGAATTTTTGCGGTGGACAAAAACTAACTTTTGTCCTTGAATAAGATATTCTTTAGTAGGACCGCTTGATAAAAATGCATAGTGTGCAGGTACTTGTAGATCAAGCCCAAGCATATGAGATGCAGTTGAGCCTTCTGGAACAATGCTCCATTGATACTTTCTCGCTAATGCATTTGCTACTTTATCTATCTCAGGTGGTAACTCTTTTTGAAGAAACTTGCTGTAGCGGGGATAATCATATAGCCCCTGTATTAATCGTCGAATGGTTCCTTCTTTTGCTGAGCGAGACATGATTTTATCGATGGCATCTTTACTTCCCAGGTCATAAAAATCAACCTGAGAAAATACCTAACCCCTACCATTGCCATAAATTCTACTAAATACTTTTTCTGTAATAGTTTCCATATACTAAAAATAGCTAGAAAAGCATGTAAAAGACTCTGATGCCGATGTTAACTTGGCAGTTTCTCAAATATTCCTCTATCTCTATTCTTTCTAACAGTATTCCAATCAAAACAACGACCATTCATACTGATAAATACACCAGTATTGTTCATTTGCACAAAACCGATGGCAGTCCCTAAGTTAAAAATTGCATCAGAGCCAGAAACGCTATAAGGAACCATAGCTCCTGTGAGAACAATTGTTTTATTAAGAGAGGCTAAACCAAGAGTCTTTGCTGTCAATTCCATAGAGTCTGTCCCATGTATGATAATAATCTTATCTGCAGTACTACTTTTGCAGGTTTCTAGGATAATGCTTCGGTCATTGTCATCCATGATCAAGCTATCTTTCAGAGGAAGATACGATAGGTCATAATTAAGTGTACAGCGGACAATCTTCATGATTTCAGGAAGGTGGGAGTTCTTAAAAGTTAGTTCACCTTTAAGTTCATCATATATCTTATCAAATGTTCCACCAGTTGCAATAATATGTAGATTCTCACCCATATTTGACCTCTCTCTTTTATTAGAAAACCAGACTCAATAGGTATACCATCATACTGTAAAAATAAGAAGGAAATAGGAATTGGAAATAGGGTTATAAATGTATAATGGAGCTGCTTTTTGAGTTCTACGTATTCTCGTTATTGATGTTCTTAATTTTAGATTCATTTTTTTTATCTGATATGTAATCAAGTCATCTGGAAAAACTGATTGGATATAGAAAGGGGAGCGGACAGAAACCTGGATGAAAAAAGCACCTACTGGGGTGAAGAACCTTTGGTAGATTTATGATACCATCCTTTTTATTACGAAGGAGAATTTACTATGACCCGAATAGCCTTTTTTGATACAAAATCTTACGATAAGATTTATTTTGACCAACTAAGTAATGAGAGCGAAGTATATATACACTATTTTGAATCGAAGCTTAATGAGAACACAGCACCCCTCACAAAGGGATATGATGTTGTGTGTGCATTTGTTAATGACCGTTTGTCAGAGGATGTTCTCGACACTCTATATGAGGGCGGAGTACGTCTCATCGCTATGCGTTGTGCGGGATATAATAACATAGATTTCAAAAGCGCCTTTGGAAAGATACACATTGTACGTGTTCCTTCATATTCACCCTATGCTGTTGGAGAACACGCGATGGCTCTACTGTTAAGTGTGGTACGCCAAACCCATCATGCGTACGTAAGGACTCGTGAATTCAATTTCAGTCTTAATGGGCTAGAGGGATTCGATCTACATGGGAAGAATATTGGAGTCGTCGGTACTGGTAAGATAGGTAAGGTATTTATTAACATCTGTAAAGGGTTTGGTATGAACGTGATTGCCTACGATCCTTATCCAGATAAGAGTTTAACGGATGTGGAATATTGTTCTTTTGAGGACCTTTGTAAAAGATCAGACATTATCAGTCTACACTGTCCTCTTTCACCTGAGACCAAACACATTATTAATAAGAAAAGTATTGCTCTCATGAAAGATGGTGTTGTGTTGATAAATACTTCACGAGGAGGTCTTGTAAACAGTCATGCACTTCTAGAGGGAGTCAAAAGTAGGAAGATAGGGTCCGCTGCATTAGATGTCTATGAAGAAGAAGCCGAGGTGTTCTTTGAGGACAAAAGTGGAATACTCTTTGATGATGATACCCTGAGATTGCTCATTGCTATGCCAAATGTATTAGTTACCAGCCACCAGGCTTTCCTTACTAAAGAGGCCCTACATAATATTGCAGAGACAACTCTTACAAGTATAGGTGAATTTGCTAATGGAGAAGTCATGGCTCACGAGATTTGTTACCAGTGCTCAAACTGCACCAAGCAACCTAATAAGCGCTGCTTTTAAGATTTTTCTTGTGAAAGTAATCTTAATTCGAGTTGAATAGCTATACGATTTTTATAAAGAGATCATCCAAACATTGGATGGTCTCCCATTTATCTCCTTTTTCAAGCAAGGGAGAAAAGAACGAATCATATTCGTCTTTACAAATGAATACAATGGATATTCTCCCTAGCGATGTGCATGCCTGGTTAAAAAAAACATTACTATTGTTGCTCACAAACAAGTGAGGAGGAAGAAAATTTACTAGGCTTTACATGGGGAAATGACCATGAAATGATTAGCTATTTTGTTGTCTGAGTGGGGACCACTTCAGTTGTTACGGCATTGGTTGTCTCTCCGTGCATGTACAGAAGCTGTGTAGGATAAGCGAATGAGATTTCTTCTTCTTTGAAGGCTCTAAAGAGCTTGTAGTAGATTTCTTGTTGGGTATCCATATAGATTGTGTAATCATTGGTAGGTACATAGTAGACTGTCTCGAAATTGAGAGAGTAAGCTCCAAAGGCATTGAAGTGGGAGCGGTCAAACCTGACTCCTTCGATGGTTTGTGTTGAGGTTATAATATCTTTTATGATGGATGGGATTTTTTCTAATGTATCTGCAGGAGTTTCATAGGCGACGCTAATAGTGAACACTACCCTGCGGTGAAGCATCTGTTT
>CAYZUR010000223.1:0-3872 GCA_964481535.1 uncultured Spirochaetaceae bacterium
GTAAAACTACATAGGCAAATTCTATGAAAACTACAGAATAGAAGAGGAAAGAATATTATATCTCTCCTCTTCCTGATAATTTAGAAAGGCCTTACTTCTCCTGCTCCCAAAAAGTTTGTGTATAACGAATAATTCGTTGTCTCATATAGGATACGGCCCATTAGAGAACGTCGTACTGTTGTAGCCTTAGCGATTATTGTAGAAGGAACCCAAATTGATGGATTACATACTATACTAGTAGCAATGTTTTTAGGCGAAAGTAATGACCACCGGAATAGCCGGTGGTCATTACTCTGCTGTTTTAACGTTAAAATTAGTGTACGTGCTTATGTTCCACTTCTTCGTCAGTAGCTTCTCGAACGTCATCGATTTGTACATCGAAATGAAGTGTCTGTCCCGCGAGAGGATGGTTGGCATCAAGGGTTACGTTATCACCCTTAATTTCTTTAACAGTGAGTACCTGAACGCCGCCTTCGGAGTTTTGGGCCTGTACCTGCATACCTGCTTTGATATCAGTTCCTTCTTGAAACTGGGTTTTTGGGACATCAACCATTTGGGCTTCATCATATTCACCGTAGCCATCTTTAGGTTGCAATGTGACAGATAATGTATCACCTTTCTCTTTGCCCTGAAGTTCTTTTTCTAGTCCAGGAATAATCATCCCTGCACCTACAATAAACGTCAGTGGATCTCGATTCTCAGAAGTATCAAGAACTTTCCCTTGATCGTCTTTTAGTGTGTAGTTCATACTTACAACATGTTTGTCAGAAATCTGCATAATAAAATTCACCTCAAAAAAATTAGATCACAATCAATTATTCCCATCACAAGCAAAAGGATTAACATTGGTTATTACCATTCCTCGTGTGCTGTAGTATAAACAACTTCTAACAACATGTATTTTGTTAGAAGAACGACTAGGATATAAAAGACTATGTGCTAAGAAACTTACTAAAATATTGAGAGAGCGGAAAGGGCAAAAGTCCATTTTTCTCTAATCTTTAGTTTTTATGGGTCCAATCATTTTTTTCTGTGTGATATAGATCCGCTCTACATATTACCTAAAAACATCGCTATATAGATAAAGGTTTAAGTATATGTTCATTTCTAAAATGGTTCCAAAAGTTCCTCAAGCTTGATCATTCCCCAATAATCTTAATCAAAGCCCGTTTCTCCCTCTTCCCATCCAGTTCATAGTAGGAAATCTGCTCCCAAGGGCCAAAGTCCAGCCTGCCACCGGTTATAGCACATACAACCTCTCGTCCCATGACAGTCCTCTTAAGGTGTGCATCAGCATTGTCCTCATAGCCGTTGTGTTTGTATTGGCTGTAGGGCTTCTCAGGAGCTAGCTTTTCTAACCAAGTTTCAAAGTCCTGATGCAATCCTGATTCATCATCGTTTATGAACACACTCATCTGTGATGTGCATCGCGTTTACTAAGGAAAACTAGTCCACCTTCATATATAATCTTGGAAGGACTGGCCTGAATAGAACTTGACAGTTCTTAGAATATCTATATAATTATATATAGACATATGGAGTACAGCAATGTTTGAGGGGGATGAGAATAAGAATTGAGAAAAATGAAAAGAAACATGGGTTTTCGTTCGATGAAATCCTAGATGTATTCGATGATCCAAATTTGCTTGATTGGTACGATACAGAACATTCGAATGAGGCAGAAGACCGGTACCATTGTATTGGTTGTCTTGCGGGATTCCTTGTTATCCTTATAGTCATTACTGATACTAATGGAATAATCAGGATCATATCGGCAAGAAAGGCGACTCCTAAAGAAGAGGAGAAATATTATGAGCATATCAAAAAAACGACTTAAAGAAATTCTAGCATTCAAGGACGATGACATTTCAGATATTCCTGAGATGACAAAAGAGCAGTTGGCGGAGTTAAAGCCGTCGCATCTACGTAATCCTGATAATTATCGTCCAGTAAAGAAGAAAATCTGCATGTATATCGATGCCGATATTCTTGAATGGTATAAATCCGATGGGAAAAGAGGATACCAGACGAAGATGAACCAGGTGCTTCGTCAAAACATGTTACATGAATCATCCCCTGCATATGGCAAAGGTAAAGATATTCCTGATGATAAAAAAAACTGATCACTCCCCAATAATCTTAATCAAAGCTCGTTTCTCCCTTTTCCCATCCATCTCGTAGTAGAATATTTGTTCCCATGGGCCACTGTCTGCATCATTGTTAGTAATGGCAATGGTTACTTCTCTACCCATGATAGTTCTTTTAAGGTGAGCATCTCCATTATCCTCAAAATCATTATGTTGATAGCGGGAGTAGGGCTTTTCAGGTGCTAACTGTTCAAGCCATTTTACCCATCTTTTGATGCAATCCCGATTCATCATCATTAATAAAGACACTCATCCGTAATGTACATAGCGTTCACTAAGACAAACTAGTAACACCTATTATATTCTTGTAGAAGGTCTCGTGTAATACTAATATCTTTTTATTTGCATACTAAGCTATAGTTCCCACCCTATTTTCGTACCACAAGCCCCATAGCTTCTAGGATGGGATGGAAACGGGGCTTTTAATCTTTAGTAATTTATAGATGTCGTTCATCTTTTTTGTAGCTTCTTGGGGGATAACAACCTCATCATACACCTTACACTTCTGGTTTCTCAGCACGAAAAAGCTTCCCTCAGGATTGATTTTGTCCTTTTTTTGGGTATGCAGCAGCATATCCTTCTGTAATAGTTGGAAAAGTATAGTCGACAGGAAAGTGAGCATCAGATGACCTCTGAGGGTCTGTTCCCCTTGGATGCGCAAGGGAACCAAATCGGCATTGTTCTTTGCAATGTCAAATACCTGCTCCACCTGCACCCTAGTGTAGTATAGTGGCAGGATGTCCTCACACTCTATTTTCTTTGAAGAAACAATGACAAAAGATCCCAGCTTCCTCATCTTGTTATCGATTTCTTCAAACGACATCTTGTCGTTGAGCCCCTGGAGGGAGATTTTCTTCTCCTGCATATTATGGCTGTCCATATCCAACCCTAGATATGCATAGCCTGCATGGCCGTGGAGATCAACAAGAAACCTCCTCATGTAGACGACCCGATTTCCGAATGGCACCATGTATTTGGCCTGCCTCAAGCTCTTCGCATGCTTGGTAACTAAGTTTTTAAACAACTTCCTGTTGGTGCCCACCCTAGAGACAAAAGCTATATTATCGGCATAAAGAGCGTCGACGTTGTCATCGCTGTAGTACCCAGCATCAACGATAGCGAAGTCTGTGTTTACTCCCAACTGCTTGAGTTCCTCTACTGTAGTACGCAAAGTGCTGATGTCTAGCACATTGCCAGCACAGTAGCGAAGATAGAGAGGCGTACCGCTGACACGGTCAATAACATATATGAGTCTCATCTCAAAATTTATGTCACCATTGTGGTTGCTCAGTGCGGTAAGTGGCATATCTACTGCATTGTGCAAGCCTGTACTGTCGATGAGGATTCCTGTGCCTTCTTTCCCTGAATAGAGCATACTCAGATAGGAGGAGAAGAAGTCCCTCCCTACATCCTCATTACCCAGAGCAATGAGAAAATCACTTATCCTCTGGCTCTGGAGCCTTGCCTTAGGGTACAAAATACTAGCATAGTTGCCCTCATACCACATTTGGGCATACATGTATGCCTTCTTGTCGGTAAGGAGCCTATAATAAATGAGAGAGAGCAGTGTATCCCTCTGGTTAGGAAGGATGTCAGCAAATAGGTCAAAAAAGGGTGTATTGTCTTTTAGATACCGGTCCAGCATAAAACTGTCCCCAAAATCTAGTATGAGTTTCTCTCTTTTCCTATCAGAGTACAATATTTCAACCTCCGCTGGTGCATCAC
>CAYZUR010000224.1:0-3859 GCA_964481535.1 uncultured Spirochaetaceae bacterium
CAAGATGGTCTTTGGTGGCTTTGGGAAGAATATATTTAACCCTGCAATCACAGCTCGAGCATTTGTCTACATCAGTTTTGGTGTTCCTCTCACTGCTCGTTTTGTTAATCCACAAACAAACATTTCTCTTTTCCAAGGAGGATTTGGTGTGTGGACAAGTGGTGCCGATAGTGTAGCTGCTGCGACTCCATTGGTCACTCAGAATGTTGATTATCTCTCCCTCTTCCTTGGAAATATTCCTGGTAGTTTTGGTGAAACCAGTGCATTACTCATACTTCTTGGTGGTATCTTTATTATTTATAAAAAGGCAGCCAACTGGAAATTAGTACTCTCTTCTATTGGTGGGTTTCTTCTATTACAAACAATCCTCTATCTCACAGGAACTGCTAATGCAACAGATCCATTATATGCTCTGTTAAGTGGTTCATTCCTTTTTGCAGCATTCTTTATGATTACAGACCCAGTAAGTGCTTCTCAATCAACAGATCTTGGAAGAGTTCTCTATGGCGCATCATTTGGAATATTGACAGTATTAATTAGAGTATTTAGTACTTGGACAGCAGGGGTAACTTTTGCAATTCTCCTTGTAAATATGTTTGCTCCCCTACTCGATTACGTAATCAAACAACAAAAAACTAAGAAAAAAGCAGCTCTAGCACAAAAAGGGGGTAAAGCATGAACAAAGATGGATTTTATGCACTAAGAATTCACCCTATCATCTTTATGGCTATTATCACAATTTTTTGTATTGTAGTTACTAGTGCTTTGTATCTTTTTACTGCTGACAGAGTTGAAAGTAATGAACTCTTCTTCCTTCGACGCAGTGTTTTAGATGCTGCAGCTATCAGCCATGATGGCTCACTATCGGCTGTCGAAGAAACGTATACTTCTTTAGTAACCCAAGAGGAAAATAGATACATCATAAAAGATGAGAGTGGGGAGACAACAGCTGTTGTTGAAAAGACAGGGGCAGGACTTTGGGGCCCTATCACCATCATGGTTGGGTTTACTGGTCCTTCCACCCTTTCTGGTGTTGCCATTTTGAGTCAAAACGAAACTCCAGGACTTGGGGCTCGTATTGAAGAGCCCTGGTTTACTTCCCAGTTCGCTGGAAAAAGCGGTCCATTTCGTCTAGTTGAAGAAGGGACAAGCGATAGTGATGATGAGATTGATTCTATTACTGGAGCGACACGAACAAGTGTGGCTTTTAGAGATATTCTCAACTCAGTCGTGAAAGATGGTTCAACAATCTACAAGGATCTATAAAATGGGAAAAGGACAATATAAAAAAACATTTTTGGCACCACTAGGAAAAGAGAATCCTGTATTTGTTCAAATACTAGGAATCTGCAGTACTCTAGCTGTGACAAACAAACTTGAGAATACAATGATAATGTCACTTGGCGTTATATTCACACTAGCTCTCTCTAGCTGGACGCTAAGTCTCATACGAAAGTGGATTCCATCCCGTATCAGAATGATGGTAGAAACTATGGTAATTGCAACGTTTGTAATTATTGTAGATATTGCTCTTAAGGCATACTACCCTGAGATGTGGAAGTCCTTAGGACCTTATGTAGGTCTTATCATTACTAACTGTATCGTAATGGGAAGAATAGAAGCATTTGCTCTTCAAAACAAACCAATGCTCTCTTTAATAGATGGTATTGCAAGTGGAATTGGATATGCCTATGTTCTCCTTGCAATCGCATTTGTAAGAGAGCTACTAGGAACAGGAAGCCTATGGGGATTCCAAATCTTAGGTTCATGGTGGACTAGCTGGGCAATTATGATTATGCCACCAGGAGGATTCTTCATGTTAGCAATCTTCCTTTGGATCGCTAAAGAAGTATTTATGAAGGAGGGGACACATGAATGAGATAATATCTCCATTTACAATTTTCTTTGCTGCAGCGTTTACAAGTAATATCTTGTTAACAAACTATCTAGGAATGTGTTCTTTCTTATCAGTTTCTAAAGAGATTGAAACTTCAGCAGGCCTTGGTATTGCTGTTACCTTTGTATTGGCAATTACCACAGCCCTTAACTGGGTGGTATACCATCTCATCTTAGTTCCATTTCAACTTGAATATCTTCGTTTCATTGTTTTTATCATAGTGATAGCAGCGTTTGTTCAACTCATTGAGATGGTCATTGAACGCTACAGTGAAGGGCTCTATTTTGCTCTTGGTATTTTCTTACCACTAATCACTGTTAACTGTGCTATTTTAGGGGTATCCCTATTTATGGTAATTAGAGATTATACATTCCTACAATCTTTTTTCTTTGGAATAGGTAGTGGTCTTGGCTGGTTCATAGCAATTATGGCAATGGCAGGTATCAGGCGAAAATTAAAGACAGCAAAAGTCCCACTTGGCCTTGAAGGTCCAGGAATTGCTCTCATCATTGCAGGATTTATGGCAATGGCATTTATGGGCTTTAGTGGCATGCTCCCAATCAGCTAGGAGGAAAGAATGTTTATTACTTTAGGTATTAGCGTATTAATTATCACCCTCATTTCAATGGTACTTGCCCTTTTAATGGTTATTGCCGATGCAACAGTCGGCAATTATGGGGAAGTTCACATTGACATCAATGGCAAGAAAAACTTGACTGTTCGAGGTGGCCAACCCCTCTTAAAAGCTCTTAATAACGAGGGGGTATTTATCCCAAGTGCCTGTGGAGGAAGAGGGTCTTGTGGACTTTGTAAGGTAGGTGTAATTGAAGGAGGGGGAAATTATCTTCCAACAGAACTTCCTTGGATTAGTGAAGAAGAAAAAAAGAACAATATTAGACTTTCTTGCCAATTTAAGGTAAAAAATGATGTTAAAATTGAGATTCCAGAAGAATTATTCTCAGTGCGTCAATTTGAGACAAAAGTTGAAAGTATTGTAGAACTCACCCATGATATTAAACAAGTAACATTAAAACTGATTGACCCTCCTACAATTGATTGTACAGCTGGTCAATTCATACAGTTCCAAGTTCCTGAGTATGAACTCACTGATGAAGCAGTGTACAGAGCCTATTCTATGGCCTCTATTCCAAGTGATAACACTCATGTTGAACTTGAAATACGTCTTGTACCGAATGGCATTTGTACAACATACGTTCATCAACACTTAAAAGAGGGGGATGATGTAACCATCAACGGCCCTTATGGAGACTTCTTCCTTCGTGATACAGAGCGTCCTATGATTTGTATTGCGGGCGGATCTGGTATGGCTCCACTTAAATCTATCCTCCTTGATATGAGTGAGAAAAAGAGTACACGAAAAGCTCGCTATTTCTTTGGAGCAAGAAGTAAACGTGATCTATTCCTCCTTGATGAAATGAGAGAAATAGAGAAAGCAATGCCTTCATTCACTTTTACTCCAGCATTAAGTGAACCTCTTGAAGAGGATAAATGGGATGGTGAAGTTGGTCTTATTACAGATGTAGTAAGACGTCTTACAGAAGACGCGAGTGAAGCTGAAGCATACCTTTGTGGCTCTCCTGGAATGATTGATGCATGTATAAAAGTGCTTCGAGAACTAGGAATGCCAGATGAACATATCTACTACGATAAATTTGCGTAATAAGGGGAGATTATTATGAAACAGACACCTGAATATAATGCAATACAGCAGCAAATGAAACCTGGAATTATTACCTTAGATGGATTTTTGGGAACTGATACAAGAAACCTCATAGATATTATTTCAGCGGATGATTCAGCAGTACATCAACTTAATGTGACTCATCAAGCTATTGCAGATAAAATGCAACACTACAGAGACGCTGGCCTTGATGGGCTAGGAGAGTTCCTGAAAATAGATGATCACTTTGAAGTACGAGTAGACTCTGTACGTGGAAAACT
>CAYZUR010000225.1:0-3857 GCA_964481535.1 uncultured Spirochaetaceae bacterium
TTCAGGGGTAGTTCCTTTAAGAACTGCATCAACCATGTCTGCGGCTCTCTTTGCTAAAGTTCTTGTATCTTTGAATACAGTAGACGCTTGTTCGTTAGCAAAAATTGATTTAATTGAAGGAATTTCAGCATCTTGTCCAGTGACGATTGGCATACCATCTTTTGCGTTATAGCCAACACTCTTTAGTGATGAAAGGATTCCAATTGAAATACCATCATATGGGGAAAGAACTGCGTCAATATCTTTATCAGTATAATATGCTGTAAGGATGTTATCCATTCTTTGTTGAGCAGTAGCTCCATCCCAACGTAGGGTTGCAACGGTACTAAAATCTGTTTGGCCAGAGCCTACAATTAATTGACCATTGTCAATGTAAGGTTGTAATTTGCTCATAGCACCATCAAAGAAATAGTATGAGTTCGTATCATCAGGAGACCCACCGAAAAGTTCAATATAAAAAGGTCCTTTCCCATTCTCTAAATCTAATGTATCAACAATATATCCACCTTGAAGTACACCAACAAGGAAGTTATCGAATGTAGCATAATAACTTACGTGAGGTGAGTTTTTGATGAGTCTATCATAAGCAATAACGTTAATTCCGTTTTCAGCAGCTTGGTTTAATGCGGTAGTAAGAGCTTCACCATCAATAGAAGCAATTACGAGTACATCAGCACCTTTTACAATCATGTTTTCAAGCTGAGAAACCTGAGCGTCAATGCTATCTTCTGCATATTGAAGGTCTACTTTATACCCTCTTTCCTCTAAGATTTCTTTCATATAGTTACCGTCTTGAATCCATCTTTGAGAAGATTGTGTTGGCATTGCAATTCCAACAACTTTCTTACCAGCTTTCTCATCTTGCCCAGAAGCGAACAGAGGACCTACTACGAGGGCAGTAAGAACCACTAACAACAGAGAAATGAATAATGTTTTCTTCATCTCATACTCCTTATTTTTGTTTACGAAAGTCTTTTTGCCTTCATTCGAACAATTTCGTAAACTTTTTCTTTCGAATGTGTTTATTATATGTCCCTCTCACTTCATATGTCAAGAATTACTTTTAGTTTATTTTCATCTCCCTCTTCATATTATCTATTGATATGTGCATAGAACGCCCTTATAATCAGATCAATAGGTAAAACATGTACGCAATTGAAAGAAGACGAATAATAAAAGAGTACTTGAAAGAACACAATCAAGTACAAGTACAAGAATTGAGTAGGATTTTGGATGTTTCTGAAGTCACGGTTCGTCGTGACCTTGAGTTTCTTGAAAAAGAAGGCCTTCTTACAAGGACTCATGGAGGAGCTATTCTCAATAGTTCAACAGAGCAACATGAACTGTTCACACTGTTTGAACCCGCAGAGGATAAAGCGCACTATGAAAAAATAGCTGCAGCTGCATTAAATTTCATTAAAGACGGAGATGTAATTATGCTTACCAATGGGGAGACTAATGCCACCATCGCCTCTCGCCTTGATGAAAGGGCGGGAGTAAAAGTTCTCACCAACGATCTGACAATTGCCCTTAAGATTGCTCTGCAACCACATAATCAAGTAGTGTTACTTGGTGGAGATTTACATAAAAAAGATATCGCCCTCTATGGATCAATGACAATAATGAATTTAGAAAGATTCTTTGTAAATCATCTCTTTGTAGAAATTGATGGACTAAATTCATCCTTACAAGCAACAGTAGATAGTCAAGAAAAAGCTGATCTTATACTAAAGGCAATGCAGTTGTGTGAAAATGTTACCTTTGTTTGCCCATCAAAGCGTTTTAATACAAGTGCCTTCTTCCTATTAGGAAAAGCCACAATGGCAAAAAGAATCCTTACAGATAAAGATGTTAGTGACGAATATAAAGAAAAAATATTTTCAAGCAATATGGCACTATTTACTTCAGCCGCCCCATTTGAGGGTAATAGATGAGTGAATCAAAAAGAGCACTCCAAGCGAAACATCTACACAAATCATTTAAAGATTTTTCTCTAAAAGATGTCTCTATCGATATTGATTATGGAGAAGTACATGTAATTGTGGGCGAAAATGGGTCAGGAAAATCTACCCTCATGAAACTGCTTTGTGGATGGTACTTACTCGACAGTGGAGAGATTGTATTGGAAGATAATAAGGAAATACACCCCCACTCAATTACCCAAGGAATCAGTGAAGGAATTATCTACATAAATCAGGATGTTGAATTCTTTGACAATCTAACAGTAGCAGAAAATATTTATCTCGGCGTATTTAAAAAATATCGCAACAAAAAAGAGACTTTTAATCCTTTTAAATTTTATTTAATGAGTAAGCTTCTCCTTAAGAAGTTTTCTATTAATATAGCCCCTGATATAAAAGGAAAATACTTAGGATATGCTCAAAAGCAAATCATAGCAGCTTTGAAGGGATATGTGAGTGGTGCAAATATTATTATTTTTGATGAACCATCCTCGGCAATGAACGATATAGAACGGGCCATCCTTTTTAAAATTATCAAATCTCTTAAAGAGCAAAAGAAAGCAATATTCTACATTTCTCACCGAATGGATGAAATAAAAGAGATGGGAGACAGAATATCTGTCATGCATAAAGGAATGATTACTCATACTCGTAGCTGTGAAGATTTTAATGTAGAAATACTTGTCAAAATCATGAGTGATGAGATTCACTTAGAAAAATATCCCAAAATTAACGCAACACTTGGTCCTCCTGTATTAGAAGTATCCCACCTAAAAAAGAGCCCAGTCCTTAAAGATATTTCATTTCATTTACGTAAAGGGGAAATATTAGGGATTACTGGCCTTATGGGAAGTGGAAGAACATTGCTCGCTAATTGCTTGTTTGGCCAGGTAGAACCAGATTCAGGTGAAATTAAAGTTGATGGAAAAGTTGTCCATTTTAAAACTCCAAATGATGCAATGAATGCTGGAATTTCACTTATTCCTGAAAACAGAATGATTAATGGGTTATTTCATAACCAAAACCTTGTTGGAAACATGACCCATGCTTCTTTAAAGCGATTTGTACATGGAAAATCGCTTAATAATTACATGATGCAAGAGTTAACCCAAGAATATGTAAAAGAATTTAGTATAGGCCCTGGAAGAAATAATGATGATATCACCAAATATTCAGGTGGGAATATGCAAAAAGTTCTTATATCGAGATGGCTTATGAACAGATCACACATCTATATTATGGATGAACCAACTCGTTCTATCGATGCAGCAAGTAAAGTAGATATCTATAATGCCATGAGTGATTTAGTCTCTAAGGGATGTGCCATCATCTTAATCTCGAGTGAGATTGAGGAGATTATTGGAATGAGTGATAGGATATTAGTCTTATCAATGGGAAAAATTATCACACAAATTGCACAAAAAGATGCAACAAAAGATAAGATTATTGAGTGTTCCACACTAGGATTATAATCTCCCTCATTCTTCATATAATAAGGGAGACAACAATATAATTATCGATACAGAGCTTCATTCCAAGCTAGTTCTTTATTAAATTCTCTTATAGTAGTATCTTTATCAATCAAGACAAATTCAATACCCCACATGTGAGAGAGCATCTCGAGTTCTTGGGCAACAACAGCCATAGAGAATACGCTATGGTGAGCACCAGCGGCATATATCCACGCTTGTGCAGAAACTGTAAGGTTAGGTTCTGGTCTCCAAAGTACATGAGCTACAGGCAGTAGAGGTAAATCATGAGGAACTTCTACACTCTCTAACGTATTTACTAGTAATCTGAAACGTGGGCCCTTTTCTAGGAGGGTTGCTTTGTGTGCTTTTCGTGGTTTTTAGTTTAATATTTAAGGGGAAAATATTAATATTAATTGTTTGATTT
>CAYZUR010000226.1:0-3828 GCA_964481535.1 uncultured Spirochaetaceae bacterium
AGATAAAGAATTCACACGAGTTGTTGTTACACGAGATAAAGCAAAAGAGATGTTTAAAGATCAGGTATATAAACAGCAACTCATTGATGCAATAGATGAAGACCAAGAAGTTTCTATCTATAATCAGGGGGGCTTTAGTGACCTCTGTAGAGGACCTCATGTAGGCTCCACAAAAGAACTCAATCCTGACTCTTTTAAACTCCTGTCGACTGCTGGGGCCTATTGGAGAGGCAAAGAGACGAACCCAATGCTTACCCGTATTTACGCAACAGCATGGTCAAATCCAAAAGAACTCCGACTCTATCTAGCAAAGCTTGTAGAAATAGAAAAACGAGATCACCGTAAATTGGGAAAAGAACTCGATTTGTTTAGCTTTCATGAAGAAGCTGGCCCTGGACTTGTGTATTGGCACCCACGGGGAACTCGAATCAAACTAGCAATTGAAGACTTTTGGAAAAATCAACACTATAAAAATGGATACGAAATGGTGAGCACTCCTCATGTCGGAAAGGCATGGCTTTGGGAAACTAGTGGACACCTCGATTTCTATAGAGAGAGTATGTACTCACCAATGGAAATGGATAAAGCTGATTACTACGCAAAACCAATGAACTGCCCATTTCATATTATGATCTATTTAAATGGAAAACACTCTTACAAAGAACTTCCTTTTAGATGGGCAGAACTCGGAACAGTATATCGATATGAGAAAGCTGGAGCTCTACATGGATTAATGAGAGTAAGAGGATTTACTCAAGATGATGCTCACCTTATTTGTACCCCAGAACAGATGGAAGGGGAGATTAAAGAAGTCTTACGATTTTCTCTCTTTATGCTCCGTTCTTTTGGATTTACTGAAATTGCAGCCTATTTATCGACAAAACCAGAAAAAAGTGTTGGTGAAAAGAGTCAGTGGGATGCTGCAACTGAGTCTCTTAGAGAAGCAATTGAGAATGAAGGACTTGAATACGAAGTAGATGAAGGCGGTGGTGCTTTCTATGGTCCAAAGATTGACTTAAAAGTAAAAGATGCTATTGGACGAGAGTGGCAATTATCAACTGTGCAGTTTGATTTTAACTTACCAGAGCGATTTAATATGGTGTTTGTTGATAGTGATGGTGTTGAAAAACGCCCATATATGATTCACCGAGCTCTATTAGGTTCTATTGAACGATTCTTTGGAGTACTCGTTGAACACTTTGCGGGAGCATTCCCCTTATGGCTTAGCCCTGAACAAGTATGTGTAATCCCAGTTGCAAGCACGTTTAATGATTATGCTCAAAAGGTCTATACGCTACTAAGAGAAAGTGGAGTGAGAGTCTGTATGGATGATTCAAATGATAGGTTGAATGCTAAAATTAGAAATGCACAGAACAAAAAAATTCCTCACATGTTAGTTCTTGGCGAAAAAGAAGAACAAGAAACAGCAATTTCTGTCCGTTATAGAACAGGGAAGCAAGAGAATATGATTGAACTTGATGAATATATTACTATATTGAAGTCACGAATAGATAATCACGAAATGGTGTAACATAAGAGAGGCGTGTGATGAATAAAGAAAGAGCTGTTGAAGCTTTGCGAACTATAGATAAAGAATTGGTACTGCTTTCACATATTAATGGAGTTCTTGAGTGGGATCAGGAGTCAACTAGTGACCAAGGAAAAGAAGAGAGAGCACTGCAAATAGGGCTTATCGATAGGAATGTTCACGAAAAAGCAACAAGTAATGAACTTGAAGATATTTTTACTACTCTTGGGGCAAGTGAAATCCAAAAAGATGGGGATGATGACCTTCCATCTGATATAAAAGCTATCATTCGTCACCGCTATAAATCTCTAAGTAAAGAAAAGAAACTTAGTTCATCATTTGTTGAACATTTTTCTCAAAAAACAAGCTTAGCCCACGAAAAGTGGTCACAAGCGAGAGGGGAAAATGATTTTTCTCTCTATGTCCCTGTCCTTGAAGAGATTGTTTCGTTAATTCAGGAAAAAAGTGAAATGTATGGGTATGAAGATGACCCATATGACCCCTTGTTAGATAATTTTGAACCTGGACTAAAAACTGTAGAAGTAGAAGGAGTCTTTAAAAAGCTAGAAGTCGATTTATTACAAATATTAGAGCGCCTTCGAGGACGGGTTGATGTTGAGGATTCATTCTTATATCAACACTATAATGAGAAAAAACAAGAATTATTCTCTAATGATGTATTAAAAGCAATGGGATTTAATTTTAGTAGAGGAAAAGTGGGTATCTCTACTCATCCTTATACTATCTCCCTCGGAGCTGATGACATCAGAATTACTACTCGCTATAGCGAACCAAGTGTAACGAGTCCCCTCTATTCTATAATTCATGAAGGGGGACACGCTTTGTACGAAATGGGTGTCTCTCATGGAGCATTAAAAGGAACTGTTCTTGCTAATGCTTCTTCTTTAGCATTTCATGAAAGTCAAAGTCGCCTTTGGGAGAATATGATTGGACGTAGTAGATCCTTTTGGTCCCACTTTTACCCTAATTTTTCTCATCTTTTCCCCTCTCAGCTCAATGGAGTAAGTGAAGATACTTTTTATAATGCAGTGAACAAAGTTGCAGCTACTCCTATAAGGGTAGATGCTGATGAAGTAACATATTCTCTTCACATAATTTTACGTTTTAACCTTGAAAGGCAACTCTTAAGTGGAGCTCTTAGAGTAAAAGATCTTAAAGATGCTTGGAATGAAGGGATGAAGAAGTTGCTAGGAGTTGAAGTGACGGATGATAAAGAGGGTGTGCTTCAAGATATTCACTGGTCAATGGGAGAGTTTGGCTACTTCCCAACCTACGCATTAGGAAACCTCTATGCAGCTCAAATATATAACACGATGGGAAAAAGTATACAGATAGATGAAGTCATCGCAACAGGCGACTTTTCTCCTATTCATCAATTCTTAAAAGAACACGTCTATTCACAAGGATCTTTATTAGATCCTAAGCCATTATTAGAGAAAATTACTGCTGAACCCCTCAATCCATCGTACTACAACGAATACTTAACGAATAAATATATACACAAAGGATGAATGATATGAATGTACCAAACAAGATCACGATAGTGAGATTGGCACTCACCCCCCTTTTCTTTATCTCTTTTTTCTTGCCCATTTGGATAAGTCCTTCATTATCATCCATTTCAGCGCTATTAATGCTTATTCTTTGGGCTCTTATTGAAATTTCTGATTTAGCCGATGGCTTTATTGCTCGGCGCTATAAGTTGGTTACCGATTTAGGGAAAGTTCTAGATCCTTTTAGTGACACTCTCGCTCGCCTTACTTATTTTGTTTGTTTGATATCAGTGTCAGTGATGCCTGTGTGGGTATTCATCATTATTATGTATAGAGAGTTCTCTATCATCTTTTTAAGAATGTTAATGATGAAAACAGGAAAGACTGTTGCTGCGAACAATTGGGGGAAAGCGAAAGCGGTAATGTACGCGATAAGTGGGATAGCTGGGATTCTCTATGTATCTGTCTCTAGGTTAGTAGAAAACCAAGATTGGATGATAATAGTAGATCCCATAATTTTAACATTATTTGTTCTCACAGCTTTTGCTTCGATTATATCGTTTGTTACCTATCTCATTGCGATGTTTAAAGGTAAAGCTTTATCTAGTTTGACACGCTAATAGAGGGTTTTTAAATTATTTTACAAAAAAGTAAAGAAATTTACAAAACCCCCTAGACGTATTTGGATAAAACAGGTAATATCCCCCTCGTTGCCTAGAAACAAATTAATTAAAAAACCATCTTTTGCACAGAGTTGGTAGGAACAGCAAAATAAGCTTTAATTTG
>CAYZUR010000227.1:0-3807 GCA_964481535.1 uncultured Spirochaetaceae bacterium
AGAAAGCGGCGGCCAAAACCAAAGCCTCTACAACTAAAAAAAAGCCTACATTTATTGTTATTATACTCATTCAACTCTCTTCTATTATGATGGCCATTTCAACTCGAGATATATTTAATCTATTTGTTGCACTCGAAGTGATGGGAATAACAAGTTATGTTCTTATTGCCTTTGGAAGGAATATAAAGGCATCTTTAGCTTCCCTTTCTTATCTTCTGGCGAGTTCGGCAACAATGGTATTTTTCTTGCTAGGAACGTATGGTCTTTATCGAGTGAGTGGATCGTTAGATTATCAGGTGATAAAACAGGCGCTTCATAGTAGTGATCCCTCATGGTATGTATGGGTAAGTGCCGCTTTTATCATTGTACCTATCATATTACGAAGTGCAATTATTGGTCTTCACCTTTGGTTGCCTCCTTCTCATGCGAATGCAATACATCCTGTTTCTGCCCTTCTTTCTGGGTTGGTTATTAAAATTCCCATTATTACTCTCACGTTTTTACTTCCAGTCTTTCCTTTTAATAATAGAATTGGATCCTTCTTAGCTATCTTGGGCCTTATTACAGCATTTATAGGGGTAATTAGTGCTTTTTGCCAATCAGATGTGAAAAAGCTCCTTGCTTACCACTCTGTAAGCCAAATGGGCTATATTATTGCCTCTTTTGGAGCAGCCTTTGCTACTGGGCTCGATACAACGAGCGGAAAAATACTTTATATTGCATCTTTTTCCCACATTGTATTTCACTCCATCTTTAAATCAGCACTCTTCTTAAGTATTGGAACAACGGTAGATGTGATGGGTAAAAGGAATGTATATGAGATGAGGGGAGGAATAAAGACCCTTTTGAGTCACTCATCAACTCACATTGTAACTATCTTCTCTTTTTTCATTGCAACTTTTAGCATAATGGCCCTTCCCCCTTTTAATGGATTTTATTCAAAGTATCTTATTACGTCCTCCATGAATGGAAATGTAGCATCTATTCTTTTATTTATTACAAGTAGTTTTACCGTAGCCTCATTCATTAAACTTAGTAGAATTTTCATCTCTAAAAAAGGGATGGAAAATAAAATAATCAAAGGAGTGGAGAAGAAGCAAATGATTCTTAAAGGAAGAGTATCTTCCATTCTATTAACTCTTTTACTCCTTCTTAGTGCCATTTTTGCACCACAAATATTTACTATTCTTACTTCTTATATGGATGTAGATATGAATACACATTTTTACTCTATCAATAGTTTGATAAAAACAGGGGCCACTTTAGCATTAGGAATACTCTTTTTTGTTATAATTCGTCTCTCTTTCATCAAGAAATTAATGCACCAGATAGATAGGCGCTACACATCTGTGCAAACAATACTGATATATATTCCATTAAGTATCGCCCTTTTCACCCTTTTTCTCCATTACACTGCTTAAGAGAATCACTTGTCGCTATCTCTGATGTGCTATACCATTACATTAGGTAAGGAGACATATCTAATGTCGAGATTTATAAAGAGTCAGAAAGGGAAGAAAGAGAGAATTCCAGGTGAACTTGTATTCATTGGGCGTCAAAAAGTTGAAACTCCCTCCGTTCGTCTCATTTCATACAATGAACATGATTTTGACGAGATAGAGATCAATACGATAGATACATTAAAGAGTGAACTGATAGGTGACCATGTTCAGTGGTTCGATATCTTAGGAGTTCACGATAGTGAGTTTATTGGAGAAATAGGAAAACAATTTGACCTTCACCCCCTCACCCTAGAGGATATCATGGATACGGGAGAAAGAAGCAAAATTGCCTCTTTTGATGATTATATTAGTGTCACGTTGAAGATGATGCGAATTGAAGAGAAAGATCAAAAGGTCCACTCTGAACAACTCACCTGCATCATCAAAGATGATATCATCATCACCTTTCAAGAGAGAAAAGGGGACGTGTTTGAAGGGGTACGAAATAGAATTCGTAAACAAAAAGGGAGAATACGCACATCACATGCTGATTATCTGAGTTATGCTCTTTTTGATGCTATTTTTAATAATTATCTTCTCCTCATTGAAATCCTTGGGGGAGAAATTGAACTAAATGAAGAACTTGTCATTAAAAATCCTTCTGAATCTCTTCTGGGTGTAATAAACAGAGCACGTATTGAATTAAACTTTCTCCAGTCTCATATTAGACCTTCTAGAGATGCTATTAGAGATCTTTTACGCAATGAAAACTCGTTATATAGCACCTCTAGCTTGCTCTACATAAGAGATGTATTAGATATTGGAATCCAAGCTGTTGAAATATTAGAGAACTATAGGCAGATGGTGAAAGATCAAAGTGATTCACTTAGTGCAAGTTCTACCAATAAGCTCAATGATGTGATGAGATTTCTTACTGTCTTTAGTGTTATCTTTATCCCATTAAGTTTCCTTGTGGGCTTATATGGGACAAACTTCATCTACATGCCAGAGTTGCATTACCGCTATGCCTATTTTATATTTTTAGGAGTATTAGTTGTTGTTGCCCTTTTCATGGTCTGGATGTTCAAAAAAAAGAAATGGTTATAATTTAGGAGTTTATTATGCTAGCATTAGAATCAACCCAAAAGATTCTTCCCTCATCTTTTTCAGATTTTCTCAACAATCAACTACTTCCCAATATTATCCCTATTGCCCTTTATATTGTAGTAGGCTCAATTATATTAAAAATCATGTTAAAGATTGTAGAGAGAAGTGGACAAAAGAAACTCAACCCTCAAACAAAGATGCTCTTGAGAAAAACAGTACGGTTTGTTGGCATTTTCATCATATCTGTTATGGTACTCGATACTCTCAGCGTTCCCCTCTCTGCCCTTTTAGGGACTGCAGGAATAGCAACAGTTGCTATAGGGATAGCTTCTCAAAATAGTATGGGGAACTTAATTAGTGGTATTTTCTTACTCACAGAACAATCGTTTCAAGTTGGAGATATTATCGAAGTAAGTACCTATATTGGTACTGTTACTTCTGTTGACCTTCTTTCGGTAAAGATTAGAACATTTGATGGTCTTCACCTCAGAATTCCTAATGAAACTCTCATTAAAAGTGAGATAATCACTATTACAAAGAATCCAACCAGAAGAGTTCCTCTTTCTATTGGGATTTCCTATTTTGATGATATCGATACAGTAAAGGGGATTCTTTTCAGTGTTGCTGACACAGAACCTCTTGCCCTTAAAGATCCAGCTCCATTTTTTATGGTAAGTGGATATGGAGAGAGTAGTATTAATCTATTTTTTGCGGTATGGGGAAAAACAACTGATTTTGCTCTCCTTAAAACTGCTCTACTAACAGAGATCAAAAAACAATTCGACCTTAATAATATTGAAATACCATTCCCTCATATTACATTACGACCAGCACTCACTGTGAAACATGATGAAACAGACGAAAAGGTGAGTGCAAGTAGTGCTAAATACAAAGAGCAAATGGTTTAAAGATCTTCAAGATCAATAACTCTCCTCTGTATTCTTGGTTGATAGAATATTTGTGGCCTATATGGATACACAGAGGAGGGAGAGGTAAATTCAATATCATCAATTATCATAAGGTGCGTTGCGAGAATTGAAATAACAAGACCCGTGGACTCGAGGATATCTACAACGTGAGGCATTTCATGTAAACGAGTGAGTGATCTATCTTGGTACGATCCTTCAAAAAAGAGGAGGGCTGGAACAACATTGATTTCTTCAAAAGGAACATCTTTGTCTATTTCTCTAATATATGGTAAATAATTAGCAATGAATGAATTTTCATTAAGTGTTTCTTTAAGGGTAATAATCTCCAA
>CAYZUR010000228.1:0-3798 GCA_964481535.1 uncultured Spirochaetaceae bacterium
ATTTAAAAAAAGATTTAGAATATCGTTAGTGGTAACTGTGTTTATCATGTTGCTTTCGAGTGCAATCTTTGCGACACCACTGGGCGCAGCTGAGGCAGAAGGGGCTACTTATCCTGGCTCATCAAACCTCATGTGGGTAGTCCTTTCAGCAGCTATTGCCTTTAGTTTTGGAGCTATTTCCGCAGGATATGCAATTAGTCATGTAGGATCTGCTGCAATGGGAGCTATGAGTGAGAAACCGGAAATAGGGTCTCAAGCACTTATCTTTATTGCTCTAGGTGAAGGACTTGTTGTTTTTGGCTTTATTACCGCACTGATGATATTAGGTAAAGCATAAAGAATATGCATTATTTTGTCATTGGTGATGAAGATACAGTATTAGGTTTTTCTCTCTCTGGAACTCCCGGCCTTATTGCAACTACAAGAGAGTCTGCACTCGATGCCCTACGAGTTGCCCTTGAAGATAAAAATAATGCAATTATTATCATCACAATTGATGTAGCTGATCTCATACGACAAGAGGTTGATCGTTATATCTTTAGCGAAACATTTCCCCTTATTGTTGAAATCCCTAACCGAGCAAGTGGAGGGAAATCAAGAGATTTAAGAAAGTTAGTAAATAATGCAATAGGAGTGAAGCTATGACCAGCCATTCTCCTCTCTACGATGGGATTCTGTTGAGTGCAAAAACTGAAGCAGAGAAGATCCTTAAAAAGGGAGAAAAAGAGGCAGCTGAATTGAAAAAAAGCTACGAGAAAAAGATTCTCGAAGCAAAAGAACATGAGAAGCACCTCTTAGATAAAAGACTAGAAGAAATCAAGAATACTCAAGAGAACCATATGAAGAATATGGAAAGATCTCACATGGGAGAATTGGTTAAAGAATTACGAAAATATGCTCAAAAAGCCCTTTTTGAAGAGATGGCCACAAAAATAGGAACTCCATCCTATACAAAAGCACTTACCTATTGGATAGCCGAAGGGGCAATAGCCCTTGATGCTGATAGTGTAAAAGTAGCCACATCTAATAGTGAAACAATAAGTGATGAAATGATTGATAAAGCAATTGCGATTGTAGAAAAAGTTGTTTCTAGAAAAGTGACGATTTTAAAAGAAGAAACTCCTTTAAGTACACAAGGAGTAGTAGTGAGTACAATAGACGGAAAAATCGCCTATAATAATAGTATTAATGTAAGGTTTATGCGACTTAGAGCAGAATTTGAACGTGTATTAGAAGGATCAGTATGAGCGATAAAATTATTGGACAGATAAGGCGAGTCAACGGCCCTGTTATTCAAGTAAAAGGGATAAAAGATGCCTCAATGATGGAACTTGTCTATGTAGGAGAACAACGACTCATTGGAGAATTGGTTAAACTCGATGGCCACACAGCGACAGTTCAAGTATATGAAGACACTACAGGACTCACCCCAGGAGAGAATGTATATGGCTCATCTCTTCCTTTATCGGTAGAACTAGGGCCTGGTCTCATTGGATCGATCTATGACGGAATTCAACGCCCTCTTACACGACTAAAAGCGATCTCTGGAGATACTATTGAGCGTGGAATTGTTGCACCTGCACTCCTGAGAACAACTCAATGGCATTTTGTACCAACTCTCAAAAAAGGGGATGAAGTTCATATCGGTCAAGAGATCGGTAGTGTTCAAGAAACAAGCCATGTAAAGCATAAAATCCTTGTTCCCCTCTCATTAACAACAGGAAAAGAGATATTTGTTATTTCATCAATCGTAGCAGAGGGTGAATACACAGTAGAAGATGAAGTAGCGATATTAACAGATGAGAGTGGAAAAGAACACTCTATCAGCATGATGCACAAGTGGTCTATTCGAAAACCACGACCAGTAAAAGAGAGACAACCTTTATCAGTTCCCCTTATAACAGGACAACGCGTTATTGATATGCTCTTTCCCTTAGCAAAAGGGGGCACTGTAGCCATACCCGGTGGGTTTGGAACAGGGAAAACAATGACTCAGCATGCTATAGCCAGATGGTGCAATGCCGATATTATTGTCTACATTGGATGTGGTGAAAGAGGCAATGAGATGACTGATGTATTAAGAGAATTTCCACGATTGATTGACCCTCATACAGGGAAATCTCTTATGGAAAGAACTATTCTTATTGCAAACACCTCTAATATGCCAGTAAGTGCGAGAGAAGCAAGTATCTACACAGGAGTAACATTAGCTGAGTACTATCGAGACCAAGGGTTCCATGTAGCCATTATGGCAGATAGTACAAGTAGATGGGCAGAAGCCTTACGTGAACTAAGTGGGAGAATGGAAGAGATGCCAGCAGAAGAGGGCTTTCCAGCCTATCTTCCTACTCGTATTGCAGAGTTTTATGAAAGAGCGGGGAGAATGAGAACCTTAAATGATGAAGAAGGATCTGTTTCAATCATAGGAGCAGTTTCTCCCCCTGGTGGAGACTTCTCTGAGCCTGTTACACAGCATACGAAGAGATTTGTTCGTTGCTTTTGGGGACTAGACCGTTCTTTAGCGTCTGCTCGCCATTACCCTGCAATTAGCTGGCTTGAATCCTATAGTGAATATGTAGATGAAGTAGCCCCTTGGTGGGGACAAAAAGGGGATGGGAACTGGAAACAAAGTCGCCTTGAAATTATGAACCTCCTTCAAAAAGAGGTAAGACTTCAACAAATAGTAAAACTTGTAGGACCTGATGCCCTTCCTGATAGCCAAAACTTTATTTTGGAAGTCTGCAACATGTTTAAAACAGCGTTTTTACAACAAAACGCCTTTGATGAAAATGACCGCTATTGCTCTGTTGAGAAACAACTAGGAATGCTCCACGTAATTCTTGCTTATCATGAACTAGGTACCGCTGCTATAAGCAAAGGCCTTCCTATCGTACGAATAAAAAGAATGAAAGTTGTGAATGAAATTTCAAGAATGAGAATCAATGTCACAGATGATAATCTTGAAGAACTCGACAAAATTATCGTACGCCTAGAGAGACAGATTAGTCGACTTGGAGAGATGTATGAAACATAATATTGAGATGAATGAAATAGAAAAATCCCTTCTAAAGGGGAGAGAATATATTGGAGCCTCTAAAATTGAAGGACCTTTAGTATATATGAGGAATACTCACCCCGTTGGGTTTGGAGAACTTGTTGAAATTGTTGATACAATGGGGATGCAGCGAACAGGTCAGGTACTCGATACGAGTGATGATGTGGTTGTTGTTCAGTTGTTTGAAGGCACCGATGGACTAAACCTCCCTGATACCCGTATGAGATTCATGGGAGAACCATTTACCCTCCCTGTTTCAAAGGGGATGCTAGGAAAAGTGATGAATGGGTTAGGGCGAACAATCAATGATGCACCCCTTCCCCCAGCAGAAGATGAATTAAACATTAATGGACTCCCTATAAATCCTACAAGCCGTGAATATCCTCAAGACTTTATTCAAACTGGAGTCTCTGTTATTGATGGTCTTACTACCCTCATTCAAGGACAGAAACTCCCTATATTTAGTGGAAACGGATTACCTCATAACCAATTGGCGGCACAAATAGCACGCCAAGCTAAAGTGTTAAAAAATGAGGGTGATTTTTCAATTGTTTTTGCAGCAATGGGTGTTAAGTATGATGTCGCTCGATTTTTCATCGACAGCTTTGAATCTTCTGGAGTTCTCGACAATGTTGCATTTTTTCTCTCTCTCGCTGATGACCCATCCATTGAACGAACTATTACTCCTCGTAGTGCACTTACCCTCGCTGAACACTTAGCTTTTCACCATGGAAAGCAAGTGT
>CAYZUR010000229.1:0-3790 GCA_964481535.1 uncultured Spirochaetaceae bacterium
AAGAAGTGAATTTAAGACAATAGCATTCGATTCACTGGCACCACTAGTGTAGATTGCAGAAGTCGTAGGGATATCTAGGAGATGAGACGTAACCTCTCTTTGTTCTAGTAAGAAAGAGCTAGCGAGTTTTCCATCCCTGTGAGCACTTGAAGGGTTAGCAAAGAAATTTCTTGCGGTGTCTGTATATGCATTAATTGCCCCTTCACTCATTTTTGTGGTACTTGCCACATCAAAATAGCGATTTTCCATAGGCTCTATTGTCGTAAAAATTGGAGGCTTTTACAAGACCTCTCTTGTATGAATGGTCAATTATAGGTATATACTCTATCTATGAAAAAAATATTTGAGTGTCAATTAAAAGATGTAAGCACAACAGTGTATATTTCAAAGAAGATACAAGAAGTCTTAGAAGAAATATCTACTACAGACGGAAAAAAACTCTTTATTGCAGATGAAAATACTAAACATTTCCTTAAAGATTGTGAAAATGTTATTCTTCTTTCTCCAGGAGAAGGGGCTAAAACACTAGAATCTGTCGAATATATTATCAGTCAAGCAAGAATGAGAGGATTTAGCCGAGATGATACCTTTGTTGCAGTAGGTGGTGGAGTTATTTGTGATATTACAGGCTTTGCTTCTTCCCTTTATATGAGGGGAACAGGTCTTATCCTCATTCCAACAACACTCCTTTCTCAAGTAGATGCATCGGTTGGTGGAAAAACTGGAGTTGATTTTAACAATAGCAAAAACTTTATTGGAACATTCTATCCAGCACGAAATGTATACATTAGTGTTGATACGCTACATTCATTATCCCATAGAGAGTATAAAAATGGGCTAGGGGAAGTATTAAAACATGCTCTGTTAGATTCCACATTAGAGTTATACAATCTGTTAATTTCTAAAAAATATCAGATTCTTAATAGAGAAGAGGATGCCCTTATCGAAATGATTACTTCGTCATTGAGGGTGAAAATTAGGTATATAGAACAAGATCCCAAAGAAGAGAAAGGAATTAGAGATGCCCTCAATCTTGGACACACATTTGCTCATGCCCTTGAATCGGTGGGTAACCTTACTCAATTTTCTCATGGAGAAGCGGTAGCATGGGGAGTAGTAAAATCTCTTAGTCTCGCTGAAAGTCTCGGACACTGTGAGAGATCCTTTGCTTCTACCTATAAAGATCTATTTGATGAATATGAGTTTGATGTCACCCATAGTGTGACGGACATTCCCCTTTTCGTGTCTTCCCTTAATTATGATAAGAAGAAAAGAGAAGGGAAGGTTCGTTTTATCATCATGAAAGGACAAGGGAATCCCCTCTTACTCCCATTAGAGAAAGAGGTGATTATTCCATTTCTTTAGAACTGATCGAAGAGACGTAGTAACTCTTCAAACTTACGTTTTACTATTTCTAATTCATGAGGAAATGCTTGAGGTGAAATTTCATCAACTAATTGACCAAGGGCATAGAGTGAAATATCGAGTGCATCAAAGGCATCTTTATTTGTTTCAAATCGGTAATAGCCATTCCCTTTTGTGTCGAGTAGGACAAAAGAGAGATTCTTAGTAGTACTTTTTACACTTGTAATAGATAATATGATTTCTAGTTGAGCCACTAGTGCAGTTGGTGAAAAACTCGAGAAGCCTCCCTTTGGAATTTCTTGTAGAATCTCTTTATTCTCATCAATTAGGTGAGAAACTTGGGCTATTTCAACTAGCGGTGAGCCAAAGTGGACAAATGAATCATGATAGAGAATAGTAGACAATGTGTTTTTAATTTTACTTTTCCCATTGTTCAATTTATAATAGATTGCTTTTGCATCACGTAACGGGATAGCCGCTACCATCTTCTTTCCTCGTTTAGAACTTATTACAGGATATTTAGTGCCAAAGAGGGAGACTGTTTTGCTCTCTATTTCTGGCGTTTTTCCTTTCTTAGTTACTTTCTTAGTATCTTTTGCATCTCCACTACGGGCTAATTCTTTTCTCAGCAATGGATTGATTTGATCTAACCACTCTTTTTTTAAGGGAGAGACACTACGAGCATACATTTTACTCGTCATGACAATTTCTCCTGCTAGCAGATACTGGGGAAGTTGTTTAAACCACGAAGATCCAGGATGGATAAATATTTTCTCAGCAGTGGCACTATGGTACATATTCCTTGTATCTTTTTGGCAGACAAATTGTAGTAATCCAGCAGCTAAGCAGATAAGAAAATCTTTCTTACTCCCCCCCTTAGTAACAGGGATGCCGTAGGAAGAGACTATTTGACTGATTTGTTCAACTACGTGAAATATTTCCATCATAGAGGGTAAATCTAAATAGTTCTTTTTACAATAATTCTCTTTTTCCTTTGCCCCTTTCATACTCTGCATCTGATAATAGATAGTAAGGTATGAGATAAAGTCCCCATCTTCACATTGAAATGCTTGGTGGGCAGCTCTTGCTGCATCTATTTCTCCTGGTGGAAGGAAGAAAGGAGTTTTGCTTGATATGAAGGATATTGCAATAATAACTTCTTCTAAGACCTGAACATAGTTCAGCATTGCTTCCACTATTACCCTAGAGTGGCGTGGTGAGAGGGGGAAACGAACCATATATTCCCCAATTTTCGTAAGATCCCTCTCTGAGTTGATTGCTCCAATAAAGCGTAAGGTCTCTTCAGCGCTTTTAATAGCACGGTGTTTTGGCTTGGTGATAAAAGGGAACTTTTCATATTCAAAAATACCTAATTCAGACATTCTCAAGACTACTTCAGAAAGGTCAGTCCTAAGGATCTCTTCTAGGCCAAACTCAGGTCGGCTTGTGTAATCACTTTCACTATAAATTCTGTAACATTCTCCTGGGCTTGTCCTTCCAGCTCTACCAGAGCGTTGTTCACACGAAGACCTACTTATTGGGAGGGTCACAAGAGACGAGGTAAAATCTTTTTGATTATAGTAGTTTACTTTCGCTATTCCTGAATCGATAACGGTTTTAATTCCATCAATTGTAACACTTGTTTCAGCAATGTTTGTCGCTATAACGACTTTCGTTTTTCCCTTAAGGGTAGGAATAAAGACTCTCTCCTGCTCCTCTTTTGATAATCTTCCATAGAGGGGATAGATGGTGAGACTTTTTTTCACGCTACTATTTTCTAATTGGCTCATGCAGTTTTTGATATCTGCTTCTCCTGGTAAGAAAATAAGAATATCACCTGAAGTTGAGGTAACATTATTGGTGACGATATTTTCAATTACATCAAATATTTCATATCTGTCTCTCGGGTTTTGTAGAGGTTTGTAGTGGATATCTACAGGGTGAATACGAGCTTTGATGCTGATAACAGGGGCATTATTATAGAACTCACTAAATATTTTTGTATTAATTGTTGCTGATGAGACAATAACTTTAAATTCTTTTCTCACCTTAACAATATTTAATAAAAGCCCTAGAACAAAATCGATATTAAGAGATCTCTCATGAGCCTCGTCTACTAATATGACTGAATACTGAGAGAGAAGTGGATCTGCTTTTAATTCCATAAGCAAGATTCCATCTGTCATTATTTTTAATCTAGTGTGAGGTGTTGTTGTATCACTAAACCTCATCTTGTAGCCTACAAAAGATTCTGTGTCATCAATTTGTCGTTTAATAAAATCACATACTGACAAAGTGGCAATACGCCGAGGTTGGGTAATTCCAACCATCTTCTCATCTGTATATCCACTTTCATGGAGAATAAGGGGTATTTGTGTCGTTTTACCACTTCCTGTAGGACTTTCTACAACGACTACTTGATGTG
>CAYZUR010000230.1:0-3736 GCA_964481535.1 uncultured Spirochaetaceae bacterium
ATATGAATAATAATAGAGTAAGAGGACTTGGATTAGGTCGTGGATTAGGTAGAGGATTAGGTAGAGGAAGAGCAATGGGTCAAGGACGAGGATTAGGACGAGTAGATAGATATCTTGATGAAACGAGAATTCGTGAACTTGATGTTGAAACTCTGCCACTTCAAAGAGGTGGTATGAGATTTAGAGATGGAAGTGGTAGAATGAGTCGATTTGATGGCAGGGGGTTACGATTACGTGACGGATCATGTCGCTACCCTGACACTACTAGTAGAGGAATGTATAACAGAGATCAACAAATGGCTGAAAAAAAAGAAAATAATTAGAGAGAAAAAGGAATATTAGGTAGGAATATGATTATTGCAGTAACTTCAATGGGTCCGTCTCAAGATGCTACATTTGATGTCCATTTTGGTAGAGCTCCCTATTTTGTCATTTTTAACAGTGTTACAGGGGAAGTCATAAAAGATTATGATAACAGCAAAAACCTACAAGCAGTTCAAGGCTCTGGCGTTGAATCGGCTAAAGTACTGGTAGATCTCGATGTTGAAGTACTTATCACAGGACATGTTGGATCTAAGGCATTAGATGTGTTAAAGATTGGTGATATCTCTGTGTATAAAGTAGAAACAAATCTTGTAAAAGAGGCTCTTAGTAAGTATAAAGAAAAGAACGTGAGTGCAATATATGAAGCAGATGTGAAGGGACACTAAGCGTAAAGGTGAAAGGGGATGAGAAAGACATTTTTCTCATTTCCTTCTTGCCTTTTTTTACAGGGCAAAGCGTTATTAGCTGATGATGTTGGCGAGCCAGCTGTCCACCTAAATGCAGGGATGAGGTAATGATAATTCTGCAATCAAACAAAAAATCATCGTTTTTAATTAATTGTCAGGGAATATATTGGTAATAGTCGTAGTAGAAGATACCCTCTTATGATTACACGATATGTTGCAATGAGAATAGATAAAGATTTCATCATTGTTAATGGTCATTCAAGAATTGGGTGAGATCATTACATGGTATGAAGAGAATTAGTACTGTAGCAAAGACCTTTTCAATTCCTTCTTTTGTGTGTATAAACAAGAGTGACATTAATAGTAGAGATAACAGATGAAATTTCTTATATTAACGAGTCGAAGATGAATATTTTAGGTACTATTGTATATGATGAAGAAATTAGAAAAGCTTTTGGGCAACATATGAGTGAGACTAAATCCCCATATAAGGGGAAAGCACGAAAACAACTACGTGCAATGTATAACGCATTAATTGAGCAAATTTAGATAAGGAGATCATAGTGGACAACCATTACAAGGCGATGCACACATACGATGCTAAAGTTCGTA
This sequence comes from uncultured Spirochaetaceae bacterium, assembly GCA_964481535.1. GTDB lineage: Bacteria > Spirochaetota > Spirochaetia > Sphaerochaetales > Sphaerochaetaceae > SABI01. The sequence continues at coordinate 1,344 of CAYZUR010000230.1, forward strand.
TGAGCGACAGTGAACAATACTTTTATGAATTTTTTGTAAAAGGGGAAAAAGAGGTAATTAACGATATCTCTTTCATTACAGATAACGATGAGAAAACAATAGCTATTCTTAACAATCTTGTTAAAGAGGCTCTCAATAAAACAATTGATGAAATTCTCGCTCTTAATATCAGTGACATCTTTAAAGATGACGAAATGAATGAGGGTCTTACCATTGCTTTTTCTACTTTATTAGAAGCAGTGCAATCATATTCAGTTCTTTTATCAAGAGCATCCCATACTCCGATGGTAAATGATAGTGAGTTGCGACAAACACCAGGGGACAGAAGAACTATCATGGTTGTCAGTGGTAAAGGTGGAGTTGGTAAGAGCACAGTAAGTTTAAACGTTGCTGTCACACTTGCGAAAAAAGGATATAAAGTTGGACTTGTTGATGTCGATATCCACGGTCCTAGTATTCCTGTTATGCTCAATCTTCCTTCAGTGGAAGTTCTTAAAGGGGAAAATGGAATTATTCCAATCATCCTTCCCGATGTATACAATCTTAAAGTGATGAGCTTAGGATTTATGTTAGAGAAACCTGATGATCCTGTAGTATGGAGAGGTCCATTAAAGAATCAGATGATTGAACAGTTCTTAAATGATGTTGATTGGGGTGATATCGATTATCTTATTGTAGATAACCCACCGGGAACAGGGGATGAACCCCTTAGTACAGCTCAGCAACTCAAAGGGAAAGGGGAAGCGTTAGTGGTTACCACTCCTCAACAAGTTTCTACAGTTGATGTAAGTAGAAGTATTAATTTCTGTCATAGTCTTAACCTTCCTATCGTAGGCCTTATTGAGAATATGAGCGGATTTGTATGCCCACACTGCAATACAACTACCCATATCTTTAGAAGTGGTGGGGGAGAGAAACTTTCTAATTACTATAAGGTTCCTTTATTAGGATCTATTCCACTTGAATCAAATGTAGGTATTTCTGGAGACATTGGTGTCCCATATGTACAACGATTTGCTTCTTCAGCAATAGCAAAATCTTATGATGATATTTGTGATAAAATAATTAACACAAGGGGTAAAAAAGTATGAAAATAGCAATTCCAACAACTGGCGGAAAATTAGACAGTCATTTTGGTCACGCTACAAGTTTTACATTTGTAGAAGTAGATGAAAAGACAAACACAGTAGAAAAGAAATATGAGGTAGCTCCTCCGAAGCACGAACCTGGTGTATTACCTCTATTTCTAAGAGATGAGAAGGTAAATGTTATTATTACAGGTGGAATGGGTGGACAAGCTCAATCTCTCTTAGAAGGCTATGGCGTTAAGGTTGTATTAGGAATTGATCCTAAAGACATTGATGTAATAGTAAAAGAATATCTTGATGGCTCTTTAACTGGTGGATCAAACGCTTGTGATCACTAAATAATCACACAGTTGAGATAAAGAACACGATGAACAGGAGGGTGTGCGAGCAAAGCAGACCCTTCTTCCATGTAAATTGACTGTCATTGAAAATCTATATTGTTTCTCTTCACTCATTACGTTCTTTATCTGCATCTCAATTGCATTTGGGTCTTTGGTACTCACAAGACCCAATCTGTTTACTACCCTTAGAAAATGGGTATCTACAATTATTGCCCCTTTATTAGCGATACGTCCAAGGAGGACATTAGCCGTTTTTCTTCCCACTCCTGGAATAGTTAACAGGGAGGTCATATCGAGGGGAACAGTGCTGTTAAAATCTTTCACTAACACCCCCGATGCTCCTATGATATTCTTTGCTTTGTTCTTATAAAACCCTGTGCTATGGACGATCCTCTCTACTTCATCTACGGGAGCGAGAGACAATTCAATTGGAGTGGAAAATGAGTGAAAGAGTTCTGGTGTTACTTTATTTACTTGATTATCTGTTGTTTGAGCTGAGAGTATGACGCTGATTAAGAGTTCAAAAGGGGTGTTGAATTCTAAAAATTCTATTTCTTTTGAACTACTTGTGTCAAGGATTTGATATATTTTTTCTGCTTTTTGTATAAGGCTCATCACATTAGCTCTCCCTTAGCTATAGTCTATACCATGTATTGGGTAATTTGTCCAAATTTATCCCAGAATTTGTATTGACTCTTAGGTTGGAAAGAAAGTATACTCACCATCGTTACGCATGACGGGGCGTTGCCTAGTGGCTAAGGCGCTTGCTTTGGGAGCAAGAAATCGGAGGTTCGAGTCCTCTCGCCCCGACTACCCTGCGCCAATAGCTCAGTTGGATAGAGCAACAGCCTTCTAAGCTGTGGGTCAGAGGTTCGAATCCTCTTTGGCGTATAAATTACTTCTACTTACACAACAATAACCACCTTAATAGGGTGGCTTTTTTACGTTTTGGGGTTTTTAAATG
>CAYZUR010000231.1:0-3718 GCA_964481535.1 uncultured Spirochaetaceae bacterium
CTGGTATTGACTGCAAAATTATGGCTCCTACTACAATTTATGAGAAAAAAGGTGGGAATAGAGTAAAGACAGATCGAGGAGATGCTAGAAAACTTTCTAAATCATTACATTGGGGAGCTTTTAAAGAAGTCATCCCACTTTCCCCTGAAGATGAGGCCACAAGGGACTACATCAGGATGAGAGATGATAGGAAAAATGCACTAAAGAAGGCTAAGCAACAGATCAAATTATTTAACTATTGAAAGGTTGCAGAGCCAAGGGAAGCAGCCTACAGTGGTCTTATACTATAATCTACCAGTTTTTCAAGATGTGTATAGATTGATATTATTATTTTCCCAACATACAAAGGACTTTCTATGGTGATGCAAATAAACCTTGGAAAAAAATTGAATATAGTAGTCTTGTCGCAAAAGTTGAGATGAAAATATCCAAAAATATGCAGCAATCGCTAAAGAGTGCTATTGGTATAGAATAACATGACTCAAAACCACCCTATTCTGTCAAAGATTTAACAAACTTCCCCAACTTACAATCGAATGCTTGAATTTTCAGTGTTATATCCTTTTCAAACTTGTATGTTGTCTCAGTTATTGCTGGAAAATCTAGAGTATATGGGTAAATTAAATGAATCTCTTTGGCCTCATATTTTTTCCCATAAGCATACATTTGATAGATATCAGATTGACTTATCCCATTGTGAATAAGAGAGGTATTTAATATCTTCCATTTTGTATCTGCAACAATAGAGTCTCCAATCATGATATCTGGCTTTAGTTTAAACTCTTTTCTTGGGCTTTCAATGAGATATTTACGACCAACTTGTGTACTGATGTTTTCATTTGGATTATCACGGCGTAAGCAGGAAGCTACATAAGCTTCAAAAATACGGTTCATATCAAAAAGGAGTGCAAAAGCAAGAGTTGATCCATTAAAAGGTGTTGTGGAGTGGTAAGATAGAAATATCTTACACCAATCCAATACTAAATCATAAGAATTCATCTGCCGATCTAATTTTACTTCAGTAAATGCCTTTTTCATATCGGTAACAGAACTTGCTGCATCAAAGATAAAAAGGAACTCTCTTAGTTTCCTCTTGTTTATATCGCTTCTACTCTTATGGTATAAAAACTCTATGGTTGTTTTAATAATACGATTCTCAACTCGGTTCATTTGATACTCATCAAATTCAATAAAAAGTCTTTCACGGTGGATAAGATTTACCCGTATATGGTCTGCAATTTTCAATTTTCCTTTCAAATAGCTTGAGTTCTGAGTGTGAGAAATGTAATCACTCTTTATTCCTTTTTTGATGAGAATAGAGAGCTCTTCACAAAACATGGTGATAAATATTTCGAGTATATTCATTCTCTCATAGTTAAGTTTTGCTACATTAAAATGTTTGAAAGGAGAAACTCTCAATGCTTTAAGCATGGTAAAAAAGACTTTTCTGGTTTCAGTATAATCGGATGTCGCTATTTTAGGGAGAATTTCTATAGAAAGGCCTGTCTTCGTTTCTAATACACCAACATACTGTTTAGCCTTAAGGGTTCTTCCTCCATGCTTAGAAGAGAACCCTGGAATGAGGAATTGGGTACTTTCATCACTATTTTTATAGAGATACGTTTCTATATCAGTAAATGCTTTTTCTGGTATTCCTATATCTCCATCGACTTCTATTACTTCATCATCTTGAGAGATAAACAACGATTTATGTTCTACTAAGGTAAAGTGTTTACTCATGATTTTTATAATGATCCATATACAGTTTGATCATATATTTTCTGAAAGCATTTAACTGTAAATGTGTCGTTTACCTGATACTGCAGTTGGGTATCATCCATTTGATCGTAATCGAATCCTAATATTATTTTTTCATCTACAGATATACTTTGAATAAAACGATGCATATTAACGATATCTTCGAAATCACTTGGTTCATGGCCAGATAAGTTAAACTGCTTATGATGATCTCCTAGAACGATTTGAATTTTACCCCAATCTTCATAAAAATATTCTTGAAGAAGAGGAATGATTTTATTCTTCATCAAATCCTGAAGTCCTTGTAAATCATAAATGTTAATGAAATATGCGTGCCCAATTCTATGGTCTCTATCATATAGGTACTCGATTCTTTGGTTAATTGTCTTTAATAATTCCTGGCAGTTTATTCCTTCAATGTCTGTCGGAATGAGACCAAGAGTGGGGAGGTGCATCATTTCTTCAAAAGCAAATCTTCTTCTCAGTGCTGTATCCATTAAAGCAATTGATCTATCTGCTGTGTTCATTGTCCCAATAATATGAAGGTTAGTTGGTACTCCAAATAGTTCTTTTGAGTAGGGGAGAGTCACCTTTATTTCATTTTTCTGTCCAATTCGCTTATCTGGTTCTATTAAAGTAATGAGCTCACCGAATATTTTTGAAATATTGCCTCTATTTATTTCATCAATGAAAATTGCATAATTGTGTGTAGAATCTTTCAATGCTTCTTCACAGATTAATTTGAAGATGCCTGGTTTTACGTTATATTCAATAATTGAAGCATCATCTATATTTGTTTCAGGCTTTAATCCCTCAACAAAATCTTCATACGAGTAGGATTGATGGAAGGTGATACTTTTGAACCTTTTTACTACTTTAGAGGTAGGTTCATAATTTTTATATTTATGAAGGATTTCTTGAACAACAGGGATTGCTTCATCAACAATTTCTTTATCAAGAGACCAGATAGAGCCTTCTTTTTTTTCAAAGATGAGTGGATCTAATCTTCTAGAATACTTCACTGTTTCACACTCTTCTTTTGTATGTTGCTGTAGCATTGTCCAAATCATTGGAGTACTTGTTTTTTGAATAGAAGTTTCATGTTTTGCCCTTAAAAGAGCGTGATTATTAATATCCTTTACTCTGCTAGGGCCGTTGTCATACACTACTGCTGCAATAATTTGCCACCATGTGTATTCAACAACTAGAGACTTTAAATAGTCTTCTTTGGGTATTGATGCAATTTCTTCTGTATATTTAGGAAAATAGTCTTTAATTAATTTGTATGTTTTTCCAGTTCCTGGAGGTCCAAACAAGATTGTGTTTTCTGCTAACATTATTGGTTCTACTTTACCTACATGGGGACCTTCCTCAACTTCTCCAAATGCTGATGAGTCAAGGGTTAATCCAAATATAGGTATAAGAAGTTCTTTTTCAAAAAGTTTGAGCTCAGTAGCTGGAATGAGGCGGCACGTTGAGTTGTGATTAGGAGACCATAACTTATTTTCACCTTTATAGATTACCGGTTTTTCAAGTGTGTGAATGGACTCATATGTTCTATAAAGCCATCCATCATCTGTTTCTTGCTGTGCATCTGATGTGATTTTGCCAATGAGAACGACTCCCACATCATTTCCATGGCATAAATAAAAGAAATCCCCTTTCTTTATTTGTTTCTCAAATGCTTCGCCTTGTTTTTTTCCTGTTTTATTAAATACAAAAACTTTCTTTTCTTCTAAATGATCTGCTCTTTGTTTTTTTGTAAAGTCTGTTTTCCCGTGGGAGATTTTCCAAATTCTTATTTGGGATACATAATAATCCCACAATTTATCAGAATAACTGAAGAGTGATTCATTATTCTTTTTACTGCTGAGTAATTGTGCATACAGCTTTGAGTAAGGAGTTGAATAGTTTGCTTCCCCTGCATTTACTAACAAAGCATCTCTAGAGAAAACAAAGA
>CAYZUR010000232.1:0-3696 GCA_964481535.1 uncultured Spirochaetaceae bacterium
CACCTGTAGTAGAAAGATTCATGTAGTTGAGTATACCACTGTTTATGGTATACTCAACTACATGAAAGATAATAATTCAATTTTTCCTCTTCCCCTCTCCCATTATATTATTTCATTCATCTCTATTCAAATTCTTTGGATGGTTGGAGGAAATTATCTTACCGTACAATTATTATTCCTCACGCGTTCATCACTCTATGCATGTTCTCCTATTTTGATGTATGCAATACAGCATGCAAACTTTTTCTTCTTACTTGTTCTTCTCATTCTATTTATTAAGGTAGTTCATAAAACATCTGTACTCTCATTTATCACAGATCACGATAAGTTTAATGTGAAAGGACTTTTTCTAGGATTAGGTGTGTGGTTAGTAGCGATGATACTCAACTCTTTGATTAATGTAGTATTTTTGCACCAAAATCCTATAATTCCACATATTAATGATGCTCATGTTCACCTAATGATGTTTGTAGTTGCAATTATGTGTAGCCCTGTGCAAGCATTTTGTGAAGAGGTGCTATTTCGCTCGTTCTTTTACAAAGCATTGAAAGATAAATCTATCAATAAATATATTGTTGCCCTTATTTCAGCTCTCTTTTTCACCCTCGCCCACTCCTTTAATGCAGAACTCTCCCTCTATGCATCCCCCTTTTTAGTGTTGCTCTATTATTTCCTCTCAGGGTTCTTCTTTATGCTACTCATTTATCATTATAAAGGGATAGAAGTTGCTCTTGGAGCCCACATTATGAATAACTTTTATATTGCAACCATTATGAATTATCAGAACTCTTCAATTATTTCTCACCCATTCTTCATCATTGATAAAACAAACATCTATGTGGACATCATATTGCTCACCCTTACTTCTTTGGTTCTTTTAATCCTTCCACAAAAGAAGCATAAGGATACTATTGAGCCTATCTAGAGGATAATCTACAATTAAGAAAACATTACATAAAAGGTGATAGTACGATATGGGAAAAATGAGAAAAAAATCTCGACTAAAACGTATAGGATTTATATTAGTAGCTCTTGCAGTTATCTATGTCTTGCTTTACGTTATGACCCCATCTGTCTCTTCTTATTACTATGAAAAAGAGAATGATAAAGTAATAGCTGGTCTAGAGACACCCCTTTTGAAAGAAGGTGATACCCTCATTCTCCATACAGGTTTTTCTCTCTCCTATAATGAAGAGACAGAACAACCTTCCTGGGTAGCCTACCACCTTACAAGAGATGAACTCTATGGATTATTTGAAAGGGAAGATAACTTTACCCCCGACCCTCTTATTACAACAGGATCTGCAGAATTGAAAGATTATCGCAAGAGTGGATACGACAGGGGGCACATTATCCCGGCAGCTGATGCAACATGGTCCCAAAGAGCGATGAGTGATACGTTTTATTTAAGTAATATGAGTCCTCAAGAACCCTCATTCAACAGAGGAATATGGGCTGATTTAGAATCGGTTGTAAGAAACTTTGCCTCAACAGAGGGAAGTGTATATGTAGTTAGTGGGCCTATTTTTTATGATACAAAACAAAACCAAACGATTGGAGATAATAAAGTAGTAGTCCCTGATGCATACTTTAAAGTTATTTTAGATTATGTAGAACCTGAGGTAAAAGCTATAGGATTTATCTTAGAAAATAAGGGGTCAAAAGCTAATCTAGAAAGTTTTGCTGTGAGTGTTGATGAAGTTGAACAAATTACAGATATCGATTTCTATCCATTGTTAGAAAATAGAATAGAAGAGGAATTAGAGGCATCATTTGATGTATCAAGCTGGAACTTCAATTCATTTAGAGTCTCGAAAGAAGAGCGAAGAGAATATATGAAAAATAGAGAGAATGGAAGCGAACAAGAAGTTGTTATTGTTGAAGAAGAACAAAATGGTATCTACCTATTCTTACTAGATATGATGATGGAAAGTAAAAAAGAGTTAAGAAAACTTATCAAAAAGTACAATTTTCAACAGATATTTGGTGAGGTAAAAGGAATCTTCACCTAAAATTTATATTTTGGTGGTACTCAATGCCCTTCTTTGATAGTATGCTACTAACACAAACACAAAAATGGTATTATATTTATACCTTAAGGAGTATGTTTTTATGAAAAAAATTTATTTACTAGTTCCTGCCCTCATCCTGATTCTCTTGTTAGCTGGATGTGCCGGCACACCAAAAGCAGAAGCAGATAGTCCATCAAGTGAGATGGTGAGTACTTCCGAAGAAGCTACCCCAGTCACTGTGATTGAAGAAGCAGTTGAACAAGAAGTCACCGTTATTACTGAAAGTCTACCGGCAAGCCCTCTCGATGCTGACCTTGACCAAAAGTTCGCTTATGTCTATGGCTACTTACTTGCACAAGGATTAGTTGAACAAAATCTTACTATAGATTTAACACCATTTATCCTTGGGTCAACTACATTTTTTAATGGAGTAGATCCAATATTCACTGATGAAGAAATCAATGACTCTTTTGAACAATACCAAGCATTTCTCGATGGAGTAATTAGTGAAGAAGAATTTAATGCAGTTCAAGAGAATGGCTATTCAAAGAAGTACCAATTTAGTTATGGATATGGATATGTTGTTCAGTTCAATCTACAAAGCCAAGGGATCTTGGTAAGCCTTGAAGAATTCCACAATGGAATATCTGATGCTTTTGCCGAAATTCCTCTTACATTGAGCGATGAAGAAATTGATCAATTATTTAAAGCCTATATTGAAAAATTAAACGTTCAATACGAAGGGGTAATTTCTGAAATGGCTAATACAAACTTAGCTAGTGCTGAAGAATTCCTTGCTGAAAATGGCCTTAAAGATGATGTTATGACCACAGAGAGTGGACTTCAATATACAGTTGTAACACGCGGAGAAGGGGAAAATCCAACTATTACAGATACAGTAAAGGTTGATTACCAAATTAGTTTCTTAGATGGTACTGTTGGAGATAATTCATATGCTAGAGGAGAACCTACAGTATTGCCTGTAGCAAACCTTATCCCTGGATTTATTGAAGGACTTACTCTCATGCCTGTGGGCTCACAATTTCGTTTCTTCGTCCACCCAGATTTTGGATATGGAGAAACTGGAAATGAGATGATTCCACCTAATATGCTTTTAATCTTTGATGTTGAACTTCACGAGATTCTTACCACCACAGCTCAATAAATAGCATCATCTTTTCTTTATAAGGCTACCTTCTTCATCGAAGGTAGCCTTTTTACTGATTGACGATGACTCATTTACCCATTATGTTTTCATAAAAGAGGAAAACTATGGCAAGAATATATGACAATATTATACAGTTGATAGGAAACACCCCCCTAATCGCCCTCCATAATATAGAAAAACTCTATAAATTAGAGGCAAATCTTATTATAAAATTAGAGTCACTTAACCCAGGAGGGTCCGTAAAAGACCGTATTGCAAAAGCGATGGTTGAAGGGGCTGAAAAAGAGGGTCTATTACAACCAGGCGGAACCATCATCGAATCCACTAGTGGTAACACGGGAATAGGACTTGCTCTTATTGCAGCCGCAAAAGGGTATCGAATGATCCTTACTATGCCAGATGTGATGAGCATTGAAAGAAGGGCCTTGTTAAAAGGATATGGAGCTGAATTAATCTTGACTCCAGGAAGCGAAGGGATGAATGGCGCTACCTCAAAAGCACAGGAACTCCTTGCAA